>VGXX01000252.1 GCA_016873155.1 Planctomycetota bacterium
GCTGGCGCTGACATAAAGGAAATGAATACAATAAAACCGGAGGAAATAGAAGCCTTTTGCAGGTGGGGGCATAAAGTTTTTGATCAATTGGAGGGTATGGGGAAGCCGGTAATTGCCGCTATATCTGGCTTTGCCCTTGGGGGTGGATGCGAATTAGCCCTTGCCTGTGACATAAGGATAGCAAGCGAAGGCGCTAAATTTGGTCAGCCTGAAGTGAATCTCGGTCTTATTCCAGGTTTTGGAGGGACGCAGAGACTCAGCAGACTCGTCGGTGTGGGGAAGGCAAAGGAAATGAGGCTGAATCCATTGGGCTTGTCAACACGGTGGTGAAAGATGAAGAACTGATTGCAAAGGCAGAGGAAATAGCGATAACTATAGCGCAAAAAGGCCCTATTGCCGTTAAGATGGTTAAAGCCTTGATTAATGAAAATCAGGAGATAAAAGAAGGGCTTGAGAAAGAAATAGCGTTCTTTTCAAAATGCTTTTCATCGCAAGATCGTCTGGAAGGCATAAACGCCTTTCTTGAGAAGCGAAAACCAAAATTTAAAGGTATTTGATTTATACTAAGGAACGCATCTACCGCCCGAACAACTGGCAGATCTATTCTGAAGAAAGAACTCAGGATTGTAGAAATCACGAATGAGACCAAACAGATACTGGCAGAGGGAATAAAACTATGAAGAAAGATTCCAAGAATGTTTTTCCGGTTAGCAACCTTAGCATCACAAGAAGTTATGACGTCATCCTGTCCGAGGTTGTTAACCTCTTAGAATCGGCTCGCAGAACATCAGCTCGTACTATCAATAGTATTATGACAGCCACTTACTGGGAAATTGGGAGAAGGATTGTGGAGTACGAGCAAGGTGGACATGGCAAGGCGGGTTACGGAAAAAAGCTTATTGAACGTCTTTCCATAGACTTGACTAAAAAGTTCGGACGTGGATTTGGCCGCAGTAATCTATTTCAAATACGTTCCTTCTACCTCGCTTACGCAACAATTGTCCAGACGCTGTCTGGACAATTGAATAATAAGAATCAGGCTCAGATATTCCAGACACCGTCTGGAATATCCTACAATATGAACCATAATCAGATTCTCCAGACAGTGTTTGGCGAATCAAAAAATGCGCTTGCTGGGAAATTAAATCTTTTGGCATTGTCAGAAAAATCGCAGACATTGTTTACAAAATCATATCTGACTATCCTTGCAATGAAATTCCAACTACCCTGGTCTCACTACGTCAAGCTTCTTGGAGTCCAAAATCCTGATGCACGCGCTTTTTACGAGGCGGAAGCCCTGCGTGGAGGGTGGAGCGTACGACAACTGGAACGACAGATTTCGACGCAATTCTATGAACGTACCGCCCTTTCTAAAAACAAGGCAGCCATGCTGAAAAAAGGAACCAAACCGCTCTCCGAAGATTTCGTTACTCCCGAAGAGGAGATTAAAGACCCGTTCGTATTGGAATTTCTTGGGCTGAAAGATGAATATTCCGAAAATGACCTCGAAGAAGCATTAATCTACAAATTGGAGACTTTCTTACTGGAACTTGGCGGAGATTTCTCCTTTATAGGCCGTCAGCGCCGCTTGCGGATTGGGGATGAGTGGTATTGTGTGGATTTACTTTTCTTCCATCGCCGGTTGCGTTGCCTTGTGGTTATAGATTTGAAACTTGGCAAATTTACCCATGCTGACGCTGGTCAAATGCACCTCTATCTCAATTATGCAAAAGAGCATTGGACTCACGCCGATGAAAACCCACCGGTAGGCCTAATTCTTTGCGCACAGAAGAATAGCTCTGTTGCCCATTACGCCCTGGAAGGGCTTCCCAATAAGGTGTTGGCAGCAGAATATCTCACAGCGCTACCTGATAAAGAGACTTTGGCTGCAGAGCTTGAGGAAACTCGCAGGATACTAGAAAGGCACATAGCGGTTAAGCAGATTGGTAGGCGTGGGAAAGACTAAGGAGATGATTCTAACTGGTGAGATTATCAATGCAAAAGAGGCAGCATCCATCGGGCTTGTCAACAGGGTGGAGAAAGATAATGAACTGATGGTAAAGGCAGAAGAAATGGCGATAACTATAGCACAAAAAGGCCCGGTTGCCGTTAAGATGGCAAAGACCTTGATTAATGAAAACCAAGAAATAGGAAAAGGGCTTGAGAAAGAAATCGCATTCTTTACGAAATGTTTCGCAACACAAGACCGTCTGGAGGGCATAACCGCATTTCTGGAAAAGAGAAAGCCGCAGTTTAAAGGAATGTGATTTTTCCATGTCACAAATAGTGGTATAAATAACCCTGATTTCGCATCATATACAGTAAACGTCATAAATAAGTTGACGTAATGTTATCAGCATATCATCTCCATGAAACTTGTCCTCACGAAAGTGGGGAGTGGGAATCTAGCTGAACAAATTAAATGTCTGGATTCCTGCTGGAGTTTATCCTCGCGAAAGCGGGGGCTGGAATGACAACTCTTTTTTCGTTTACTATAATATCAGCACGAAAAAATAAACGAACTCAAGTTCGGATATGAACGAGTTGTTAGACACGACTTAGAGAATCGTTGAGGTATCACAATTGAGAGGTAAACCATGAGGGAGAATGACACAATCAAGAAAACGGTATTAGCTCTAATAGCAGGTCAAAGCGGAATATGGCCAAGCGGTAAAGCCACTTTTATAATACAAAACAAGAAAATCCATGTGCGTTATTGTTCGCCTCCAACTTATAAGTTTAACATCAATCCCAATACTCTCCGCGCAGACTATGAGGTTTGGATTTGCGGAAGAGAAGATTGCTATTATCTCATACCAATCGAAGTAATCAGAAAAATCTACAATGATCCTCAAGTGTACGTTGATAACTTACATCCAGAAATTCGGATAGTTTCTGTGAAAGAGCGCTCAAATGAAGCGATGTTCGCGTCTGGGGGAAAAACAGTCAACTTAACACCTTATCGTGGAGCATGTCTTGGATAATGACATCAAAAGGAAAGTCACGTCTGCTAACACAGCACAAACGGCTAAAAGCTAAAACCAAGGGCTTCGTTTATGCTTGAACATTAGGCGAAAAACGACGGTAGCTTTTCAATGCAGGAGAGTATAATTGAAGGACGAAAATATTTTAGATGAAGAACGTGATCTTGTAAGAAAGTTAAGATACGAAGGAAAACTGAAATATAAAGAAATTGCTGAAAAATTGAATAGGAGTCTATATTGGGTTCATTGCCGTCTTAGCGATAAGTATAAGCCCGCTGCTTCAAGAGTTGAGATGCGTTTCCAAGACGATGAAGTTGTCGCTTATTTTGAAAATCAAGGTCACAAAATCATTAGAAGTGGCACCTGAACAAAATGTGATGAGTTCAGTCAGGAAGTTGATATTTTGTCAAAGAAAGATAGATTTATTTTTGTGACGGAAGTAAAAAACATTGTTAATCATCATCAACTCCAAACAGCAATTGGACAGTTAATTCTTTATAAATTTAGATATAAGAGAATAGATTACAATGAGATTGTTTATCAAATGGTATTCCCCAAAAAATATAGGGAATACAGATACTTTTCACAAGATTTTTCGGAATATCTTGACAAAGAGAACGGAATAAAAATCATTTTTGTGGAGTCTCTTGCAAGGAGGGTATAAAAAAGGGTTGCGGTAGAGCCGTTAGAGTTTTTTTCAAAAAGACAGAGACAAGGAATCAGACTGAGAAAGTATAAAATAGCTGAGAAGCAAGCAAAAGTAGCCA
>VGXX01000253.1 GCA_016873155.1 Planctomycetota bacterium
ATTTCGGTTGTGGATGCCTTTGATGCGTTAAACACAGATAGACCGTACAGGAAGGCGAAAAATTATGATGCGTGTTTTGAAGAAATTGATCTTCACGCCGGCAGTCAATTTTGTCCCACCGTGGTAAGACATTTTATGAATATCAGAGATATAATCCCACAAGTACTGGATAAGTTTGAAAAAAAGGAAATTAACCACGTAGCCTTTGTCGGGCACGAAGAATTGATGCATTCGAGAAGATTAATATAAAGAGGAGGAATAGATGAATCTGTCGATGTTGAAACCGGGCGAAACGGGGAAAATAAGAGATATTGAAGTGAGGGGGTCATTGAAAAGAAGGCTCATGGATATGGGTGTGCTTATCGGTGAGGAAGTAAGGGTACTAAAAAAGGCTCCCCTTGGCGACCCGATTGAAGTGACGATAAAGAATTACAATCTTTCACTCAGAAAAAAAGAGGCGAAAGTTATTCTGGTGACTACTGCTGCGTTATAACGGATCAAAACAGATAAAGATAAAGATAAAGATCAGATAAACCCGCAATACGATTATTCAGTGAAATGCTGCTTCCAGAATGTACTGGAGAGGAATGAGATATGATTACCATCGCCGTTGCAGGAAATCCTAATTCAGGTAAATCTACTCTTGTCAATGCCATTGCAGGCACAAGACTTCATGTTGGAAACTGGCCGGGTGTTACCGTTGAAAAGAAAGAGGCTATTTTTGAATATGATGGAAAAAAAATAATGCTGGTTGATTTGCCCGGCACATACAGTCTCAGTCCTTATACACAGGAGGAGATTATTGCAAGGGATTATCTGGTGCATGAAACCCCTGACGTAATAATTAATGTGGTGGATTCCACGAATCTTGAAAGAAATCTCTATCTTACCGTGCAGTTGCTGGAACTTGGCATACCTGTCGTTATTGCTTTAAACATTTACGATGAGGCGAAAAAGAAGGGACACAGAATAGACATAAAATCAATGGAGGAGGCGCTCGGTGTTAAGGTAGTTACTACGGTGGCGACCGAAAGAACAGGTTTGAATCATTTACTTACTGCGGTGTTAAAAGTTGCAGGGAATTCCTCCCGGTATTATTCGAAACAATTAGATTATGGTGAAGATTTAGAATCCGTTGCCCGTGTAATGGAACGGAAAATTAAACAAAACTATAATTTCCTTGCTGAAAAATATCCCTTGAGATGGCTTACATTTAAACTGTTGGAAGGCGATACTCACATTTTGGAAAAAATAAATGGTGATAGAAACGGTTTGTGTTTTGACGAAGTCGTGCAACATCTCAGGAAAACGTACGGTGATGATATAGAATCCATAATGGCAAATGTAAGATATGCAAAGGCAGCAGAAACAACCCATAGAGTTTTGAGTAAACCTGAGATCCGAAAAATAGAGTTAACGGAAAAAATAGACGCTGTTATATTGAACAGATTCCTTGGCGTACCCATATTTCTTGCACTAATGTGGTTCGTGTTTAAGTTTACCTTTGACGTATCGACGCCATTTGTTGACTGGATAGATGCCGTGATATCAGGGCCGTTAAAGAGATGGGCAATGGTGATACTGGGAATGATTCACGCTCCGGCGTGGACAACCTCCCTTGTTACTGATGGAGTGATAGCAGGGGTTGGGTTCGTCATTATGTTTGTGCCTGTAATATTCACAATAATGTTCTTTATTACATTTCTTGAAGGTTCCGGGTATATGGCAAGGGCTGCATTTGTGATGGATAGGGCGATGCGGGCAATCGGCCTCCATGGGAAGTCATTCATTCCCATGGTCCTCGGTTTTGGGTGTAATGTCCCTGCCATTTGTGCTACAAGAATCCTTGAAAATCAAAAAGATAAAGTGCTAACCGCCCTGTTAATTCCTTTAATGTCATGCGGTGCAAGGCTTCCTATTTATGTGCTTTTTGTCGGTACTTTTTTCTCCGAAAATTCAGGTACCGTTTTGTGGTCATTGTATGTAATGGGAATAGTCCTGGCTATTGTTATGGGAATAGTGTTCAAGAGAACGATTTTCAAAGGAGAACCATCCGTATTTATTATGGAACTTCCACCATACAGAATGCCGTCTTTTAAGAACCTTATGATTTACACGTGGGAAAGAGGGAAGCATTTTCTGGTCAAGGCTGGAACATATATATTGCTGGTATCAATTATGGTATGGTTACTCCTGAACTTGCCGTGGGGCGTGGAACATAAAAAGGATTCGTATCTTGGGAAGACAGGACAGGTGATTGCCAGAGTATTTAAACCGCTGGGATTTGGAAGCTGGGAGGTTGCGTCTTCGCTGATTACCGGGGTGATCGCAAAAGAGATAGTAGTGGGTACCATGGGCGAGATATACATTGAAAAGAAAATGGTCGAAACGACGGAGCAAAAAACTCTTCTCCATGATTTAAAGGAGTGTGGAATATCTTTTACGATAGCGGTGAAAGATTCGGTGACGAACGTGTTTTCAACATTCTGGATGAAAAGTATCTCCATCGGGGGAGACAAGAAGTTGACGCCACTGAGGACGGTAATTCAGGAGACATTTACTCCTTTGAGCGCCTATGCCTTTTTATCATTTGTGCTTCTTTATATGCCATGCATTGTGGCCTCAATTGCCATGAGGAATGAGTTTGGTACATGGAAATGGGTGGGCGTTTCTTTTGTTTATCAAATCGCTCTGGGGTGGATAGTCGCATTTGCGATTTATCAGGGTGGAAAGCTGCTTGGAATTGGAATAGGATAAGACTGGATAGCACACCATAGAATTGTCAAAAAACACAGGGGGGAGGTATAAGATGACGACTGTAGCCATTCATGATATGTATGTGGGTGAAACCTCAGAGATAGTCTCTTTTGACGGAGACAATCCCGAAATCAAAAGGCTTCGGGATATGGGAATCAGAGAGGGTAAACTTATTGACCTTATTTACTATGATCCTGTCTTGAGTAATAAGATTGTTATTGGTGTTGATAACACAAGGATAGCCTTTGATGCCAATGTTGCCTATAATATAAAGGTAAGGCCAATCAAGAGCCACTATGAAACCTTTAAGGTACAAGCGCTTTACGACCCCCTTACCCAATGTTTTAATAGGAATGCAACAGAACATATTATCAGAGACGAGTATGAAAAATTTATAAACAACAAAATACCCATGTCGCTGCTTTTCGCAGACATTGATTATTTTAAGAGGATAAATGATACTTACGGTCATCAGGTGGGAGATAGTGTACTGAAAACTGTAACAGACTTATTAAAACAGGGATTGAGGCGCTCAGATGTGTTGTGCAGATGGGGTGGCGAAGAATTCTTAATTCTGTTAAGGGGTACTCATATTCAGGACGCTGCCCAAATAGCAGAACGACTGAGGGAGAAAGTTGAGTCTCATCTATTTCCACTATTTCCGCCTTTTGAGCAGAGTGGTTTGGTAACTATAAGTATTGGCGGCGCCGAACTTCTTCCTCGTACACAGATAGCACAATTGATTGAGAAAGCCGATAATGCGCTTTATACAGCAAAGAATAACGGAAGAAACAAGGTGGTGGTTTGCTGATTTCCATTTTGGTTTTAAAAGTGTTTGTAAAAAATGAATATTTCTGTTAATATTTTTACCTTTATGGATCGAAAAGGATTACTAAATACAGGATATCTTGTTATACTATCGTTGTCTCTTGCCCTATTCACTGCCATCCTTACAGGGTG
>VGXX01000254.1 GCA_016873155.1 Planctomycetota bacterium
CATCTTTACAGCCTGCTAATAAGCCTGTGACGATGATGAATGAAATAATTGTTTTATTCATAATCCCCCCTATTTAATATCAGAAATCTTAATCCCGACGAGTCTTTCTATTTCTGTCATTGATGTAAAAAGATCGTTTAAAGCCTTTAAATATGAAACATTTGCGGTTACTAATGTTCGTTGGGCGTCCAGTACTTCAAGGAAATCAAACTCACCTTGTTCATATCCCTGTTTTGACATCTTCAAAGATTCTTCAGCCTGTGGAACTATCGTATCAATGAAGGACCGAACCAGTTCACGGGTTGAAGCGTACGTAGAATAAGCATTGTCCAATTGAAGTAATAATTCGTTTCTGGCGGCGGTCTCATCATCTTTTGCCTTGTGTGACAATTTTTCTGCCTCGATAATATTGCCCTGATTTCTATTGAAAAAAGGCAGAGGAAGGCTTATTCCTGCCTGGATTGTATCGTCATCTGTCGCTGAAAGACGCTTATATCCTATAGATACATCAACATCCGGAATAATTTTTCTTTTTGCCTCTTTAACCTTTAATAAAGAAAGAGCGACATTGCTTTTTTGCGCTTTTAAATCAGGATAATTTTTTAATAATAACTCCTCTATTTTTTCCAATTTGAGAAGCGGCACATCGCTAACGGGAACAGGAACAAGCTTTTGTAAAGGCGTTCCTGTTGTCCCCATTACCGTTTGCAATCTCTTCGTTGCATTCAGTACATTCCTTTCAGCTTCGACTACATTTGTTTTTGCTTTGGATAATTCAACTTCCGCCTTAAGAACTTCTAACTTTGGAATATCACCGGCTTTAAACTTTTTGTCTGACAGGTTTTTCAGGCTCGTTGCTATTTCAACGATTTTTTTTGCAAGATTTAATTCGTCCTGTGCTGTGAGAAGATCAAAAAATGCCTTTTTCGTCTGTGCGGTAATATTCCAGATGGCAGTTTGTACATCTAAACTTAGGATATTTTTTTCCTTTTTTGCCACGTCTGTTCTTAGCCCTCTTTTACCTCCCATCTCCAATTTCTGTGATAATGAAACCATGTTCTGGCTTCGATTTAACCCTATTTCTTCTGTCGGTATCTCTTCTGCCAACAGATTAATCTCAGGATTTGGCAGCAATTTAGCCTGTTTTATCATTCCCTCAGCTGCTTCTACCCGATGTTTCTTTGACAAAATGATTGGGTTATTGTTTATAGCAATATTTACTGCATCTTCTATGGTTAAAGGATCCTCTTTATGTTGTAGTTCCAAATCAGAAGCAATTACAAAGACGTGGCAAAAGAATACTATAAATATCGTAAATATAAATATGTAATTTACGGTGTCTAATATTTTGTGGAAATTCATCTCATGACTCCTAACCCGAATGGATCGGAAAAGACCGTAGTGGCAAGGCGCGCCTTGCCATTACAAAAAATATTTTTGCTGAAAATGTCAAAATATTTTTTATTAGTATCTAACTCGAACAAGTCGGAAAAGATTATCAATGCCTATGACCGGTCATTATCGTTTCAACAACGAGACGTTTCTTAAGAAAAATAGAGGCAAAAAATGACGCTATTTTCCGAAAGAAAACAAATTTGCGAACAAAGTGAAATGTGGCAATACGATTGGTTTAGATAAGATAGGTAGAATTGAGTTGATATAATCTCGTGGAACAATATCGATCCGGAGGCAAATGATGGAAGGTTTTTGAAGTAAACCAGGGGATTTGATTATCCAGACGAAGTGAAAAACAGAGGGGTAAATGGTATTTTAGGGTAAGACTGACATTTTGAGAAACAGATGTGTTTCCTGATAAATAATCGAAAGACAAAATATTCTTTACGTCTCTATGTTCCGTTTCTCCTAATCCATGACCTCCTAATTCATGATCTCCATTAGTGTGATGGACATGAACAGTATTATGTACAAAATGAACTTCATGTTCATGTCCCAAAAGCCCACCCATTGTTGCATTTGACAGACAAAATGCAATGGCTACTAATATTAAGAAAAGTTTGATTGGTCTTATTTTTATCATAAAGGATTTGGAGAACAAAACGCTAAAATATTTGAGAATAATATTATTCATAATACATTGCAATGTCAACAAATATTCATAAATTAATTGCAAAATCGAATCTTACCTATATAAAAGTTTGTTGACATAAAAGATTATATTGTTACAATAATAACACTATGTTACGTTTATTACATATATAAATTGTCTTTGCTCAGAGGCAAAAGACTCAACTTTTCCGGTGGTTGGCAAGATTGGTTTATGGACAAAGGCCGATGCACAGACGTATTTTGATAATAACTATGAATAAATGGATACTCCTAACACATCAAATTGCACAAGATGCACCAAACCTTAGAGTAAAGGTCTGGCGGCATCTGAAAAAACTGGGAGCCGTGCTCTTCAAAAATGCCGTATATTTACTCCCTTATACGAAGGAACATGAGGAGAGTATGCAGTGGATTTGTAAACAAATTAGAGACAGTGGAAGTGATGCATCACTGTTTATTACTGAATCAATGGACAAAAAGCACAATGAAGAGATCATCAAAACCTTTCAAGAATCCTGTAATAAGGAGTATCTTCCACTCATTGATCAATGCAATGATGTGCTAAAACAGATAGAACAGATAGAAGGGACAGAAGGTGTAACAGACCGTTTTGTAGAAGATTTTGAAAGGAAATTAAATGAGATAATAAAAAGTACTGATGAGATAGTAAAGATCGATTTTTTCCATGCCCCACAGAGAGATGTGCTCCTGAAAAAAATTGAATCTATACGCCAGAAGATAGAAAAATGGTCTAAAAAAAAGAAAGAAGAAGTGCCTGTGATCAATAAATTTTATCAAAAAAAGGATTTCCTGGGTAAAAAATGGGTGACGCGAAAAGATATTTATATCGACCGGATTGCATCAGCCTGGCTTATCAGAAGATTTATCGATCCAAATGCAAAGTTCGTCTTTATATCCAAAGGAGAAAATAAACTGCCAAAAAATGCTATACCTTTCGATAGGTATGGTGCAGAATTTACCCATCATGGCGATGACTGTACCTTTGAAACATTAATCAGGGTGTTTGATTTAAACGATCCTGCCTTACGACCAATTGCAGAAATTGTGCATGATATAGATTTGAAAGATAATAAATATAATCGCAAAGAGGCCGATGGAATAGGTCAAATTATCATGGGCCTTAGCAAAAAACTCAACAACGATAATAAGTTATTGGAAAAGGGTATGGAGATATTTGATGCCCTTTATCAAAATTACTCTTCGAACTATGCGTAGGGTGGACTTCGTCGTGAGCGCTCAGTCGAACGATTAAGGCGTTGGTTTTTACGCCGAATCCACCTTCAACATTTTGTGATGTGGTGGATTCGCTTCGCCCTTCGTACACTCAGGACAGGCTTAATCCACCCTACCGCAAACACGCATAAATAATATGAAAATTTCCTATACAATCAAGATAAAGAAAGGAGGTAACAGATATGCCACCACTTGATGATCATTTTAAAAATAGCAAGGAAAGAACAGGAAATGCTTATGAGGAGCTTCATCACTGGATTGATGACAATAAGGCAAAGGCACCGGAAATCCACGACCTTGCAAAAATTCATGAGAATATAGCATATGTCAGTGAAAGATGGGGAAAAGCAGCGGTTCAGGAGTTTGTGCTTCATATAAAAGAAG
>VGXX01000255.1 GCA_016873155.1 Planctomycetota bacterium
CTCTGCAAAAACATTTTTTTATAAGTTTTTGAAATAATGACGAGTGGCGGGTGACGGGTGACGTGTGGCGATTTCCTCGTCACACGTCACTTGTCACTCGTCACTCCTCCCCCTAGCTGCGCTATGGATATAAGACGACATCAGGCCGGGATCGAAGGGGAGAAATATCCACCCTGATGACCCCCGCCGTCTGGGTATTTAACGTTACCTTCAATTGGTCCGGCTGTTTAACACCCAGTGAAATAACCGTTGAATTGTTTAACAACGTCCGGGCAAGCTGCGCTGCCTGAATGCCCGTCTGCCGGTAATCCGGAGATATGGAAACCAGCGCCCCCGCCCTCACTATTGCGCTTGAAGTGCAAAATACCGGCAACCGATGCTTCAGACTCATCTTCAGGATAATTTCCAGCGATTCCTTTGTGACTACCGTGCCGTCGGGCACTATCCATAAGGCGTCAATTTTATTAACCATGTTTTTCAATGCAGACGCAACTTGATCTCCCGACGTAACCTCTGTTTTGACGAGATTAAAATTGGATTTTCCCGCAATGGAGACTGCTTCCGAGATAATGCCTCCGGTTTCTTTAGGATCGTAGATAACGCCAACGTTCTTACCCGTTCCAAGAAGCTCCTTGAGGATACCGAACTGATCCCTTATAGATGCCTCTGAGGAAATACCCGTAATATTTGATCCCTCTAAGTTGAAACGCTCATGGTTGATTACCATGCAAAAGATAATGGGAATATTGGTGAATTGCTCCTTTACGAGTGTCGTAGCAAGTATGCCCACGGCTAAGATAAGGTCTGGCTTTTGTTTGTTGTCCTTAATATTTTTTATGACCCCTTTTCCTTCATCTATGTCTCCCTTCAGGTCATAAACTCCCGCTATGGAAACGTTATTCCTCTTGCATGATTCTTCAAATCCCTTAATCGCCTCGTTATAGGCTGCAATCGGCTGGCTTTGAATCACAATGACGGTGCGCTCATCGGCAAGTACGGTAAAACCATGAAATGAAGCGTGGAAAAGAAAGGTGAGGATACAACAAGATACTAGGGTCTTCCAAAGATTACGCAAAGATGCGCGGAGATAAGCGCAGATTACCGTTGTTATACAAATATTTTTCATGCGTCCTGGAAAATAGAGTGCGTTGTTCAAATAATAAACAATTTATGGTTCGTGGTGTTGTTATTCAGGTATAACTGATAAGCAATAAATATACCAATCACAGAAATAGGGATTTGCATGTTACGTAGAGACAGGTTTGAAACCTGTCTCTATACCGACGCTAAAACTGGTAACTCAATCCGATAAAAAACGTTCTTCCCGGTCTGGGCAGGTCTTCCGGTATGGAAGTCGGCCCGGGGTCGCTGTAGTCCTTGTCCAGCAGGTTATACACCGTTCCGTATACCTCCATGGTCTTGAAGAATTCCTTCCCGATAACCGAAAGGTTTAACAGTGTATACGCAGGCAGATCGTCCCTTGCGTCGCCCTCCTCCCTGGAACGCTGCCCGCTGGCAAAGGCGCTCAGATTGGTGTTGATATATTTCCAGTAGTGAACGTTCACCCCAAAATTGCCCTTGTGTTTTGCTACAAACGGTAACTTATCCCCATCGTCGTCTTCAGGAGACTGGAAGGTGTAATTCATGAAGACGTAATTACCTTTGGTTATGTCTACCTTCGTTTCCATTTCTACACCATGAACATGGGCATCGCCAAAGTTTTCATAACTTAAAATTCTCGTTGTATCTTCAAATGTGCTGCGCAAGATAATAAGATCTTTTATGTCGTTGAAGAAATAATTTACGCTGCTCGAAACATATTTGTTAAACTGGTAACTTAACCCGGTTTCATATGACCTGACAGTTTCAGGATCTAAATCCTTATTTCCGCGAACAATGGAATTTTTTTGGTAGATGGCATGCATTTCTGAGAAACTCGGGGCACGAAATGCCTCACCATACAGAAATTTTAGCGATGCATTTTTCATAAATGCCCAGGTTAAGCCTGACCGTGGATTAGTCGTACCGCCAAAATCGCTATAATGATCATGTCTTACCCCCAACGTGAAATTTAAGGCATCGGTAATATCCCATGTGTCCTGCAAGTAAACCGACCAAATACCCCTTGTCGCCTTGTCTATTTGGGGATATGACTCCGAAAAGTCCTGAATGGAGTCCAGAGGCTCCAATGTAACAGGGTCGACATTGCTTAAAAAATGGATATTGGTTTGTTTTACATAGCGATATTCCAGTCCAAGGGTAAGCATGTTTCCGTCAAACAACTCATAATCAAATGGAATCTCTGTGCCGGCAACCCTTTCGATTAATTTGCTGTTTACAATATAGCCGTTTGGATAGGTGTAAAAAGTATCTGTTGCGCCGTCCCCATCAGTATCGGAAGACACTGTAGAACCCTCTGGTAATGATTCAGAATAAATATTCCTGTCAAACTGGTCGTAATAAATCCTCGGTTTTAAAGTAAGTCTTTCATCGAAGGTCTTTTTATATCCCGCCTCTCCAAACACGTAATTATTTTCCACATCAGATTCGTTATTTAATGCGTATTGCGGGCCAACAAAAGGACCGACATTTTTGTTGATGTAAAGGCCCTCTGCATAAAAATCCTTGTATGTGACTTTAAGATTTAAGTCGAATTCCTGTCTGCCATCATGCACTTTACCCGGCGCCAGAGAAGCTTTAGGAAACCCAAGAGAAGAAAGAGAATCATCAGCCATGGTCTGGCTATCACGCTCGACAATGCCGTCAAAACCTTCGGTCTGCCTGTAATGTACCATCCCGGAAACGCCTACCTTCCCATACGTCTCCCCAAATATGATATTTTCATCGTATGTGTCAAAACTCCCATAACCGCTGCTTACTTTAACACCGTTAATATCCTTTGCGTCTTTAGTAATGATATTGATAACGCCCAAAAATGCATTTTCGCCGTACATGGCAGAACCTGGGCCGCGGATGATTTCAATCCTTTTTATGCCATCTACGGGAAAATCATCGAAGTTAACAAACGCCCCGCCCCTTAATGGGTTATTTACCAGGTGCCCATTGAGCATCACACGCACCTTGTTGTCGCCTGCAAAACCTCGTACGGCGGGGATTGTGTCTCCTAAAGCCCCCGTTTTTAAAATCTCAAATCCAGGCACCGTTCTTAAAATTTCTACAAAGGTGCGGTAACCCAGATTCTTTATTTCCTCATCGGTAATTACTGTGACAATGCTGGGCGCCTTGCTGATCTGTAACTCATGCCGTGTCGCTATGGTTACTTCTTCATCAAATCCAAACCATACGGCTTCAGTCGACAGCCCTTTTTTCACGTTGGCGTTCACATCGGATGTGTTTTTCTCATTATTACTTGAAGAGGCATCAGTTTGATAGGTCATCTCTTCAATTGAGGACGAGGATGTGCCTGTCCCTTCAGCGAAGATCAAGGATGGAATGAAGCATAGTGAAAGGCATGCGTACAGGGTGAATAAAATCAAACTCTTACAATCCGTTGTTTTTATGATCATGCTTGACAATCAGTCATCTTGACTAATGTAAAAGTTTTTCTCTCTGCACCACTTCTTTTGCCAGGTTTGTATAATCGATAGCGCCGGAACTATCCGGGGCGTACAAGGTAATCGGCTTTCCGGAAATA
>VGXX01000256.1 GCA_016873155.1 Planctomycetota bacterium
GCGTATGCATGGCATTCTGCCCTTCTCTCAAGGGAATGTAGCCCATCTGTTTTTTTATGGGCTTCTGTGTAAAACATCATGTACTCAGCATCGATCATCAAAGGCTCAGAGAGATACCGTTCTCTCATGGCTTTTATCCGGGCACTCGAAGGAGAACTCTTAATTTCTCTCGGCGCAAATGTTCTGGTTTTATTATTATTTCTCATTGCATATCACCTCATTTTTAGCAGAAAAACCCGCGTAAAAAACTAAATTGTTACTACGTTGATTTATTTTAACAATATAACATATCAATGTTCTACAAAAATAACCTCCATGCCGGTGCTTTGTCAGACTAAGTGTCAAGGGGAGTACAATCCCTCATACCATCATTCTCTTTCATAACAAAAATTTCTGCATGGGAAAAATATCTCGAGGACTTGCATTCTTCGTTTTAACTTACTATAATGTCTTTCGATTTTCATGGCGACTCTGTTCTGGAGTAAATAACTCGATTCAATATGAGGTACCAGTGTGAGATGAATGCAAACAATATCCTTTACGAAACGGCGCTCAAACAGTATGATACCGTCGCAGAGATGTTAAATATAGAAGATGGAATAAGGGAGCGTATGAGGAATCCAAAACGCTCCCTTATTGTTTCTGTACCTGTTAAAATGGACACTGGCAAAGCGAAGGTATTCAAAGGCTATCGGGTGCAACACGATATTACCTTAGGTCCTTCCAAAGGCGGTATTCGCTACCATCCTAATGTAGACCTTGAAGAGGTTTCCGCCCTTGCCATGCTGATGACGTGGAAATGCGCACTCATGCATATGCCTTACGGCGGCGCTAAAGGCGGGGTTCAATGCAATCCTGAGGAAATGTCGGAAGGCGAGCTGGAACGCATGACACGTCGTTACACCACGGAAATTGTCCAAATCATAGGCCCCGACAAAGACATTCCCGCCCCCGATCTTTACACCAATTCACAAACGATGGCATGGATGATGGATACTTACAGTATGCAGCAAGGCAATACGGTTCCGGGGGTCGTGACGGGCAAACCTTTATTATTGGGCGGTTCGCTGGGGAGGGCGGAAGGCACGGGTCGGGGCGTTGCCTATATGGTAATGGAGGCGGCGCGGGTGTTATATAAAGAGCTTCGTGGTTTGCGCGTAGCCATTCAGGGTATGGGGAATGTCGGGTCTGTGGCTGCCCGCCTTCTCTATGAACAGGGTTGTAATATTGTGGCAGTGAGCGATGTCAGCGGCGGGGCATACAACCCCAAAGGCATCCTTGTTCCGTACCTCATGCATTATCTTAAAGAAAATAAGCATGTTGTTGGGTTGAAAGAGGCAACTGCTATAACAAATGAGGAATTGTTTGAACTGGATTGTGACGTCATTGTCCCGGCGGCCATAGAAGGACAGATAACGGAAAAGAATGCCGACAAGGTCAAGGCCAAAATTGTCGTGGAAGGCGCCAATGGCCCGACAACGCCAGAGGCCGATAAAATATTACAGGGGAAAAAGGTGTTTCTCGTCCCGGACATCCTTGCCAATGCCGGCGGCGTAACTGTCTCGTATTTTGAATGGGTGCAGGATATCCAGTATTATTTCTGGAGTGAAGAAGATATTCAAAAGAAACTCAAAGACGTCATGGTCGGTACGTTCAACAGGGTGCTTGCGCTCTCTAACAAAAAAGGTGTGGATATGCGTACCGCTGCATTGATGCTGGGTATAGGGCGTGTGGCAGAGGCAAAGAAGCTGCGGGGATTGTACCCTTAGTTAAAAAATTTTAAATTTACTCTATCCGTTTTTGTGGAAGCGCCTCAAAATAAACAACACGAAGAAATTGCCGTTAAAAAGAGTCTTGACCTTTCCATCAAAGACGGTGTGGCATTTGCGGCAACTACCGGGTTCGGAGACAACTATTTAAACCCATTCGCCGTTGCCCTCGGCGCCACCAATCTCCAGATTGGTTTATTGAGTTCCTTTAACCAGCTAGTCCCTTCGCTTGTGCAATTCAAGGCTGCCGATATTACAGAACGGCTCGGTAGTAGAAAGAAAGCTATCGTGCTTTCCGTCTTCTTTCAGGCATTGATGTTGATCCCTATTGCGATAATTCCTTATTTACCGCAGCCCATCCGGATCTATGCCCTTATTTGTTTCTCCACCTTATATTTATTGTTTGCATCTTTTGTCACTCCTCCGTGGGGTTCACTTATGGCAGACCTTGTGCCAGAAGGAAAGAGAGGGGCATTTTTCAGTAAACGTGGAAGGATTGTTGGTCTGGTAACGGTAATCAGTGCATTTCTTGCGGGTTATATTCTCCATCTATTCAAAAAACAATCTCTGACAGGCTTTACCCTCATATTTCTTGTTGCACTGGTCTCAAGATACGTCTCGTGCTATTTCCTGAACAGGATGTACGAACCGCCTCTTGAAGTAAAACGGGAACATTATTTTTCATTTTCACAATTCGTGCGAAGACTGAATGTTGGAAATTTTGGAAAATATGTGGTGTTTCATAGTTCTTTCAGTTTTGCAGTATTCCTGGCCTCGCCGTTTTTCCCTGTGTTTATGCTCCGCGACCTCGGATTTTCCTACATTACCTACACCATCGTCACTACAACCGTTCCTCTAGCCAGTATAGTGGCCGTAAGCTATTGGGGACGTCGTGCAGATGCAATCGGGAACCGGCGGATTATACGAATATGCACGTTGGTTGTATCGGCGCTGCCTGCCATGTGGCTCTTTTCAAGAAATGTATATTTTTTATTGGTTATTCAAACACTCGCAGGTATATTTTGGGCAGGATTTAATTTGTGTTCTTCCAATTTTATTTATGATTCCGCCATCCCTGAAAAACGAACACGCGTTATTTCTTACTTTAATACCTTTAATGGCATTTCGGTTTGCATTGGCACTTTGTTAGGCGGTTTCCTGGCAACCCATATACCGCCTGTATTTGGTTATCGATTACTTACTCTTTTCGCTGTTTCATCCCTTTTGAGAATCATCGTGTCTACAATCTTATTAAGACGAGTGAAAGAAGTCAGGAAAATTGCTTATTAAATCGCTGCTTATTTTTATACTCACCTACATCATCATCTCCGCACAGAAGATGAAGTGGCACAGACTGGACAGACCTTCGGGGGCATTGCTGGGCGCTGTGTTGATGGTGCTTACCGGGGTGTTAACGCTGGACGAGGCTTATCGGGCCATTGATTTTAATACCATTTTGTTGTTACTGGGCATGATGCTCGTTATCGCCTATCTCAAGATAGCGAATTGTTTCAAATATCTTTCGTATTTGCTGATTACCCATGCAAGAAATTCCTTTCTTCTGCTGTGTTTTGTATCTTTCTCCAGTGGTATTCTTTCTGCATTATTTGTTAATGACACAATCTGTCTGATGTTTACTCCGCTCCTGATACTTGCCTTAAACCAGACGAAGCTCAATCCGGTCCCTTTTCTCATAGCCCTGGCTACCTCTTCCAACATAGGCAGTGTAGTCACCCTGACAGGCAACCCGCAAAACATGCTTATCGGAGTTTTTTCGAAAATACCTTATGTGGACTTTACGCTCTGCCTCTTACCAATCGGTTTCCTCGGTCTCGCAGCCAATGTATTTATCATTTATCTGGTATTCAGGAAAGATATTA
>VGXX01000257.1 GCA_016873155.1 Planctomycetota bacterium
AGATAAGCTTTACCAAATGGCGCGAGGCCATGAAGATCGTAACTGACCTTTACAACGATGGCATGCTGGATCCTATGCCGAATGATCTTGCTCCGGATTATGCAGGGCATTATACCTTTAGCCTGTTAGGCGGCGAGGGCAGGATGTTTAACGTCTCTGATATAGAACGCACTTCCTTTGAAATGCTTGTCTATATAACCAATGCCGTATATAAGGCAATGGCTCATGGCGCTATGTACGGCGCTACTTACGGAAAGGGCGCTTTCCTGCAAGACCGTTGGCTTATCCAGATTAAGGGTGAGGCCAGCAGGCTGAGGCGGATAAGGGCATTAGAGGATCAGGTGGGTATAAAACACAAGGCATACGACTTCTGGAAGCATGGTGAATATACCGATATGCTCCTGGGTTGGAAGAGGAAACCGGGCGATACGGATAAGACGCAATGCAACCACGAAGGTGAAAACTGCCTGGCTGAATAAGTATTTAAAGGGGCAAGTTTCTGGTAAGTTAATAAAAAGGCTTAATCCGTTTTTCGGATTAAGCCTTTTTTCTTTCTTGGAGAACGTCTTTGTGCCATTCCGGAGATTCGATTTCTTCTTCATTACATAATGAGTTCCACAACTCTTCCATTGCTTATAAACGTTCAATGGCAGACATTTTCTCTATTTCAGTTAAAATCATAATCCCCTCCTTATTTATTGAGATAATATTTATCTTTATTCTATGTTTGTTGGCATTTTATCGTAAAGCATAGCTAATGTCACAGAAAAATTGGCAAAATTACAGTGTCGCTTTGCTCAGGATAAGTTTTAAATATCCATACACGTTTATCACATTATGCTTTTTCTGAAATGATCTTCTAACTGCTCAAAAATTTCTCAAACCGGTCAATCCCTTTCTCAATATTTTTCATAGAGGTTGCATAAGAAATCCTGATGTACTCGTCTGACCCGAATGGGGCTCCGGGGACGAAGGCGACATGTGCCTTTTCGAGTAATAGATTTACTAAATCAAATGAATTTGTTACCGATTGTCCACTAATCTTTTTTGTGTACAGGTCGGATACCTTTGGGAAGGCATAAAAGGCGCCCTCTGGAAGCAGACAGGAAATTCCTTGTATCTTGTTGAGCCGTTCGACGATATATTTTCTCCGCTTATCAAATTCACGAACCATTCCTTGGACTGAATCCTGATTGCCCCTGAGCGCCTCAACGCCTGCTTTTTGGGCAACGGAATTGGCGCCGGAAGTTGTGTGGTCCTGAATATTTGTTGCCGCCTTGATGATTTCTTCCGGTCCTGCAGCATAGCCTAATCGCCAGCCGGTCATTGCATACACCTTTGAAAACCCATTTACCGTGATAACCTTTTTATAGCATTCATCACTAAACGCAGCGGGGCTAAAATGCCGGGCGCCGTCATATAAAATTTTTTCGTAGATTTCGTCGGAGATAACATACAGTCCCTTTTCTATGGCAAAACCTACGATTTCTCTGAGTTCCTTTTCCGTATACACCATGCCCGTTGGATTGCTGGGGCTATTCATGAAGAGCAGTTTGGAGCGCGGTGTGATGGCTTTCGCAAGGGACTCCTTCGTTATTTTGAACTGCTCTTTATCTGTAGTTTTGAGAAATATTGGTGTAGCGCCTGCCATAACCACCATTTCCGGATAACTCACCCAATAGGGAGTAGGAATAATCGCCTCGTCTCCCGTGTCGCACAAGACGAGCACGATATTGAGAATGGATTGCTTGGCCCCTGCCGAAACAATAATCTGTGAGGGGTTATACTTTAAATGATTATCTTTGTAAAGTTTTTCACAGATGGCTTCTTTTAATTCGGGCGCACCCGCCGTCGGCGTATATTTGCTGTAACCGTCATTAATTGCCTTGATTGCTGCGTTTTTTACGTTTTCCGGAACGTCAAAATCGGGTTCTCCTGCGCCAAAACCAACTATGTCAATTCCTTTTGCTGCGAGTTGTTTTGCCTTTGCCGTAATGGCAAGTGTCGCTGATGTCTTTACTTCCCTTGCAATTCTTGATAACGCCATATACAAACATCTCCTTTTTAAATTATTCCCTTTAAAATCCCCCTTAAAAAAGGGGGATTCAAGGGGGTTGTGTTTTTTTTTGGCTATTCCCCATTTTCATGAGGACAAGCTTACAACCCCCCAGCCCCCTTTTCTAAGGGGGATTCTCTATGCCATACATCACATAACCCGCTTAAACAAAATGAAAATTCCTATACTATCTAGTTACAATGTGGGTTTAAAATGGTTTTTATTATACAAACATCTTTCCCGGATTCAAAATGCCTTTTGGGTCTAACAGATGTTTGATGTCTTTCATGATCTGCAATTCCTGCGGCGGTATTTCTAAGGATAAAAATGCCGACTTTACATTTCCAATGCCGTGTTCTCCGGAAATCGTTCCGCCAAGTTCTACTGTGGCGCGGAGGATTTCCTCAATCATCTCTTCCGCCAGTATCCTTTGACGATCCCCCTCGTCGTACATAATATTGACGTGAATGTTGCCGTCGCCGATATGCCCGAAGTTTGCCACTTTTAGAGAGGGGTATCGTTTGTGAATCTCAGCTATCCTGTACAGCGCTTCTAATATCCGGCTTCGGGGGACGCAGATATCTTCGTTGATCTTAAAAGGGGCTATGTTATAAAGCGCCGGAGAGATAACACGTCTTACCTCCCAGAGCGTATCACGTTCTTGCGCAGTTTTTGCGGAAACGACCCTGAGGGGTTGATTTTCCATAGCAATTTTTTCTATAAGAGAAATTTCTGCTTTCACACTGGTTTCTTTCCCGTCAGCATCAATAAGCAGGAGGGCGTTCACCTCATCTGGAATTTGGACTTCTTGTTTGTATCCCCTAATACAATCAATGCTCGATTTGTCAATAAATTCAAGCGCCCTGGGTAAAAGATTGTTGGAAATAACCTGACTCGCGGTTCTCACGGCGTCCTGAGGGGTCGCAAAAAAGACTAAGAGGGTTTCGATCTTTTCCGGGAGTGGGAGCAGTTTCACGGTGATTTGCGTGAAGACACCAAGAGTGCCCTCTGAACCTACAAACAAACGGGTGAGGTCGTAACCGGTAACGCTTTTCAAGGTCTTGCGGCCGGTATGGATAATACTTCCATCCGCGAGGACAACCTCCAGAGAGAGAATATAATCCCGCGTAACGCCGTATTTTAAACCTGTGATTCCACCTGAACACTCGGCGACATTGCCGCCTATTGTGGAAAATGCGGCGCTGGCTGGATCGGGTGGATAAAAAAGTTTGTATTTAGCCACCTCGTTTTGTAATGTCTGGGTGACTACCCCTGGTTCAACCGTAGCCGTAAGGTCTTCCGGCACAATCTCCAAAATTTTATTCATGTGCGTGAAATCCAGTACGATACCGCCTTGCACAGGTACAGCCCCCCCCGTGAGGCCGGAGCCTGCTCCGCGTGGATAAACAGGTATCTCGTGTTTATTTGCAAACCGCAGTACGTCGGATACATGCTGGGTCGAACATGGTCTTACAACAACGTCGGGAATACATTTTTGCTTGGTTCCATCATAAGCGTAGCATATCCGGTCTTCGAGTGTGGAAAGCACGTTTTCTTTTCCTACGAGCTGATTTAGTGTGTCGAGCG
>VGXX01000258.1 GCA_016873155.1 Planctomycetota bacterium
AAAGTGCTGGCAGACGAGGCATCAAATCGGTTATTCATTGCAGACTCCAATCATAACCGGATTTTTATTACGAACTTAGAAGGCGAAGTCCTGGACATTGCCGGTAATGGTGAGACAGGCAGAAACGATGGCGCTTTTAAAGACGCAAGCTTCCATCATCCGCAGGGGATGGCTCTGCAAGGGGATAACTTATATGTAGCGGATACCGAGAATCATCTCATTCGTAAACTGGATTTGAAGGCAAAGATAGTTACAACAATTGCCGGTACCGGCAAACAGGCGGCATTTATGGATACCGGCGGGATGGGAACATTCTCTCCACTAAATTCACCCTGGGACCTGGCTTATGTCGAAGGGAAACTCTACATAGCCATGGCCGGCGCTCATCAGATTTGGGTGATGGACTTAGAAACCACCGTATTCCAGCCTTTTGCAGGGAGCGGAAGAGAGGGGTGCATAGACGGTTTATTAGATAAGAGCGCACTGGCTCAACCCAGCGGCATCACTGCTTTTGATTCAATGCTCTATTTTGCAGATAGCGAGGTAAGCGCCATTCGCTCTGTGGATATGAAAGAAAATAGAGTGACGACCATTGTCGGACAAGACCTCTTTGTCTTTGGCGATGTGGATGGTAAGGGTGAAGAAGTGCGGTTACAGCATCCCCTCGGTGTGACCGGTTACAACGGCCTTATCTACGTTGCGGATACCTATAATCATAAGATTAAGGTGGTGAATCCTGCGGACAATACGTCTCGGACATTCTCTGGCAACGGCCATGCAGGGTACATTGACGGTAAAGAACCAAGATTCTACGAGCCCGGCGGTCTATGCTTCGCCAGTAACAAACTTTACGTTGCCGATACAAATAACCACGCCATTCGTGTGGTAGATATGAAAACAAAAGAGGTAAGTACCCTGCAAATGAAAGGGCTCAAAATGGAGGTTCCGGAAGGTGCGCCACAATCTGCAATACCGCCATTTGCAAGGCAAATAGAGTTGCCTTTAAAAACCTTGAAGGCCGGTTCAGACGCACAACTCACACTAAACATAACTCTTCCCAATGGTTATCATTTGAATCCCCATGCCCCGCTTATATATCGTATTGATGCCAGCAGCGGCATTCAGGCTGAGCAGCCGAAGCAGGATGTTCGGCTTGAAAATCCTGTACTTCCACTAAAAATATCTTTTAAGACAGGTTCAGAAATAGAAAAGACAGAAGTAAAAGTATCCGTTAACTTTTATTTCTGCAGGGAAGACAATCAGGGTGCGTGTTTCATTGATGCGGTCGTCTGGCATCAGCCGATCAGGATTGATAAAGAATCCGCTGATACCTCGGTAACAATGGACTATCTTGTAAGGTTACCGTAATTGTCGTCTGAACGAAAACTACCCAGCGGTCATTTCGAGCGGAGCGAGAAATCTTTCGGTTATTGAAATTACAGGGTTTATAGATTTCTCCCTTTAGTCGAAATGACAAAAGTATGAGTTTTTGCTAAGACACAAATTATCGTTTTACTGCAAAGAACACTGAGTACGCAGAGAATTAGAGATTGTTAACGGCTTCCCGAATTTTTATGCGAAAACTAATCTGCCTTTTGGTTCAGGGATGGGACGCCCTAGTTCTTTTGCAGTATCAATCCACTCCTGAATAACAACTTCGACATTGGTAAGTGCGTCCTTATATGTAGCGCCATCGGCAGCACAGCCAGGCAACTCTGGGACTTCGGCAATAAAAGCCTGGTCCTCTTCGCTCCAATAAATGATTATTTCATATTTACTCATTTTTCAATGCTCTTAATATGTTATTTCGTTATCTTCTCTCGTTTTTCTTTTGATACACGGAGCAATGCTTGCTCAACTTCTGCTGGAAATTCCACAAAAACAAAATAACCAGCAGGATATAAATAATCCTCTCCCTCGTCGTCAATAATACGAATATAATTTGACTTCTTAGCGTCTTCGTCTGGTAAAACCCGATATATCCTGTGAGGAGTCAATAAATCAGAATCATCCGTCTCAATACAGACTGCAAATCGATATTTGATATGTTTTCTATTTTTCATAGGTATTTAATCTAAAAAGTATTTGATTCTCATTTTCTTTTTTCCTATACCGTGAGCTTCAAACCAGTGGACTTCAGCAAGTCGTAGAGTACCATCAAATAGTCGTCCATTGCAATACCTTTGAGTTTTCTCCAACGACCTTTACCGTATCTCTTCAGCAAAAGTGGTAATATGCGAATTCTTCTACCTACAGCAACAGCTTCAATGTTGGTAATTTCACCAACAATTTCAAAATTCATTTTTATTTATATATTTTGAATGCACTGCCTTTAACCATTGCTTAGACCTGCTTAATTGTCGTGTTATTATACGCTGCAATATAATATCATTAATAGCTTAAATCAAGGTTAAAGTTAATAGGATGTTTGAGGCTCAATGATGGTTCAATTTTGCAAATTGAACCATATATTTACGGTACTCCAAAATAGCGAAGAATAGCGAATAGGGTCAAATAAAATGACAAATCGGCCTTGATTTTTTTTAATAATATCGGAAAGATTCTTATCCCTTTTTAGGTGTTCTCGTAATCGTTTACTTAGACAAACTATTTATCAATAAGAAACAGGTTGTTCGAGAATGCAAAATCACAAAAATCCAGCCATTGATTTACAAGGACTTATGACTTGAGAAATTACGAAAAAGTGAATTCTCGGACAACCTGGAAAGATTTGCCCCCCTCTCACTCCTCTTCGCCCACGTATGATCGTTAGCACATCTAAGTCGCGTTTGTCGATCAACAACCCATGATTGGACAGGCTTTCCCCCGCACACTGGGCACTTTGTGGTGTCATTACACCCAGAAAGGAGCATAGTGGCAAGAGCCAAAGCGCTTATGAATACTCGATGCTGTTTCACGATTTTCCTCCTATACCTTTACCTTGACCCATGTAAACATCTACTGGCACTTTTGGGGCAGATATGAAAGCGTGGTCGGTCGGCAGCAATACCCTGATACTCATTTCGTCTCGTGCAACCAGCAGATATTGTCGCGTAGAATGGACACGATGTCATCCTGTTGAATCCCGGGAGGAACCGGCACTCCCGGTGGCTCGAAGAACAGAACTTTCGCAGAATATAGGTCGGGGTCGATCTGGTTTTGCACTTCGAGATAAACCGTCACCTCCTTGAGTCTTGCTGTGACTCGCATTCCAGGTGTGACATTATCACCGGGGCCAATCATTTTTCCGCTCTTGGGTGGGTATGTCCCGATAGCCCCCTTCATAATGCATTTGTCCCAATTGAAGGACTTCATTGATTCAATCTCCTTTCCTTCTGGTGGCCGAACGACCGAAATGAGGCGCCGGGGCAACCAGCCTTTGCAAAAACCCGCCGGTTTATTCCCGGTCGCCTCGATTTAATTGTTAGCCTCAATAATTCCTAAGCCAGATTGCAAAATGGGGTGATTTCGAGGGCGACGCCTTCCACTGGCGAAAGATGTCTATAATCCTCGGCAGATTGGTAGCTGTTTCCTTCACAGAAGCAATCCACGGACGAATACCAGCAACAACCGCAAAATCCCCGTCAGCAACTTGTCCATAGCCCAGACAACGAGATGCATAACATTCTCTTGTTTTCTCAA
>VGXX01000259.1 GCA_016873155.1 Planctomycetota bacterium
GTCAAGACGCCGCCTACGATTACCTGGCAGTAAATGTTATCGCTGTCCTTCTTTATTACCTTCAGTTCAATCTCTCCATCACTCAACAGAATGGTATCGCCGGCAAATACATTTTCCGGTAGTTGCTTGTAAGTAATAGACACCATTTTTTCATCACCCTTTACTGCCGTGGCAGTCAATATAAAGGTATCGTTTGGTCGTAAGGTAATGGATGCCCTGTCCAGCGCGCCTATCCGTATCTTTGGACCAGATAAATCCTGTATAATGGCGATAGGTTTATGTAATCGCTGAGAAATATTTCGTATTGTTTCAATGCGTTCTTTGTGTTCAGACAAATTCCCATGGGAGAAATTTAACCTGGCGACATCCATGCCTGCGTTTGCCATTTTTTCTATAATAGCAGGAATGCTGCATGCAGGGCCGATAGTACATACAATCTTTGTTTTCATATTAAATCTTTTCTCCCGTAAGGACTCGCAAACTTTTTATAGAGTAAATATACACAAAAAAGAAATGCTATTTTGAGTACAATATAAAATTGACACGAAAAAATCAACGGGTTTATAAAAAAGATTGATGGTTGCACATGCAATGGACACTGAAACACTCTATAGAATGCGCATTCAGGTTTTATAATAATCACATGTTATATTTTCTTGCATGCGAAATAGCCACAGAGTAGAATGCGCTTCTCATATTTGAAAATGTTGTCAGTGAATCTGGAATATTGAATTTATCAAGATGCCGTTTAAGATTACACAATATATCCTAATGATTTTGATTGGTCTTGGCATGTTAAGTGGATGCGCAACTTCAATCAAAAAATTACCTGTGTATACGGGAGAAACTGGTGCGTTACATCTGAATGAACAAGGAAAGAAATTTCTCAATGTCCAGTATCTTGGAGTAGGCGGTTATTTGTTTCGTTACGGAAAAAGCGCTCTGATGACGGCACCCATGTTTACCAATCCAAGCCTATTTAAATTAGCATCGCTGACACGGTTAAAAACTGATGAAGGGCTTGTAGACAGCCTTTTGCCATCGGTTGAAGATGTCGATATGATCCTGGTGGGACATACCCATTACGACCATTTAATGGATGTGCCTTATATTATGAAGAAACATGCGACGAAATCAGTTGTTTATGGGTCAGAAACCATGGGGCACATCATGGCTGCGGCTGTTGATAAATCACGCATCGTAACTGTTGGTAAGTATGCAGCAAAAGGTAAAACACCCGGTCAATGGATATATAACCGGAATCGAACCCTCCGGTTTATGGCAATCGAATCAGAGCATGCGCCTCATTTTGCAGGTTTTAAGTTATTGTCTGAAGGACCATATATAAAAGATCTTGAACGTCTTCCAGGCACCGTATTTGGCTGGGTAGAGGGTGAGACGTATGCCTGTCTTATCGACTTTCTTGATGAACACGGTGACGTTGCATTTCGCATCCACTATCAGGATGCTGCGAGTACGCCGCCACTCGGGTTTGTGCCGGATTTACCACCAAATGAACAGAAACGAGTAGATTTAGCTATTCTCTGTGTGGCATCCTTTAACCAAGTGAACAACTATCCCGAAGGGATCATCAAAGATATGCGACCAAGAAATATCGTATTGGGGCATTGGGAAGACTTTTTCAGGAAGCAAGGCAAACCCGTAAAGGCATTGCGTGCAACGAATGTAGGCAACTTTATCAAACGTTTAGAAACCGTGCTGCCGGAGGATTCAAAATGGTTCCTGCCGAAGCCTTTTACCCAGATGAGCTTCTTAATTGAAAAAAATTGAATAATTATTACCTGAATCTTGCGGTGAATGATGAACCTTGAAGACCGGCTTGGTTCCCGCTCAAACGCCAACCCCCATTCCCCGTTGCGCGCTATTCTCGTCTGCTGAGGACATCTACCACCGCAGCCCGTATGGCCCGCATTGAAGAAGGCTTTGGAAGGCATTTTACCCCTCCCCCATTTTCTGAAAGAAATTGTACCAGGCGCGGGTCTGTAATTGCCGTGAAAAAGATGAACCTTGAGCCGACGCCGGGATAGGCGCGGCAGGCCTCCCTGAAAAACTCTACGCCGTTCATTACCGGCATGTCAACGTCCGTCATTATTGCCGCATAATATCTGTCGCCAAGCTTACGAAGGGCGGCCCTGCCGTCTGGAGCTGAATCCACCCTCCCCTCGTCCTCAAGGATGGCCTTGAGCGCATCGGTTACCATGTCGCTATCGTCAACGACAAGGATGTTCTCTGTCCATATATCGTCAAGGGCCTTGATCCGGGCGAGTTGAGCGCAGAACTCGGGCCTGTTTTTAAGAAACCGCTCGACTTCCCTTTTGTGTTGTGCTATCAATGCGGTGGCCTTTTTGTACCCGTGGTCCGAGCGCTTTAACAGGTTAACGACGTAAAGGAACAGGGTGTTCCACTCTGAATACTCAGTCCTGACAATGCATTCCACGAGATCCGACCCGGTTATAGTGCCACGCTTTATCATTTCGGCGAACGCGGCGAACCAACCCTCTACATCTTCTTTCACGGCCTCGCCCAAGGTTACCGGCGTATCCGATGGAACACCGGAACGGTTGAGGCTCTCGAGTGCCTTCGTCATTATCTCGTGGTGAGCGTGCTCATCGCGGGCAAGACGCCCCGCCAGCGCCGACAACTCCTCGTCGCCGTTCTTGAAATGCTCCTGCGCTTTTTCATACGTCTCGCCCGCCAGGGATTCGACGCCGATCAGCCATTCGATTATCTCCTTAAGATTTTCCACAGTGTTGTATCCGGCATGCTCCTTCTATATAATGTACCGTTAGGGCACATCTTAAAGATATTTTTTATTAAATTATTATAACAACTTCTCATTTATCTTTCGCTTTAAATTTAATATTTAAGGGGGTCTCATAGTATTGCTCCAGTGCCTCCCCAAAGCTTAAAGCATTGAAAGAATAAATATTTTTGAGTTTTGACTTTTGACCTTTTAGGGTGTATTAATAGTAGGTATAAAATGTAATTTTCTATAACTTTATACATACATTTTGAGGTGAACGCACATGTTTGAGCCGGTAGTATATTGTTCTTGCGGGAATCTAAAAGAATATGGAGGCAATTGGCAAATAACATCCCGTTCTTTTAAGGCGGCGTTTATGCCGCTTAAAGAGCGCGAGTCTCTTATTTCAAAAGAAAAATGTCCCATCTGTAAATGTATAGATGCGGGAGAAATTTTAATATCTCTTAAAAATCTTTAAAAATAGTAATCACACAGAGACACGAAGCCGTAAGGAATTCGGTTGGAATATCAAGAACAATTAATGGCGATACACCATAATTCTTTGCATCTTGGCGGCTTTGTGTGAGGAAACAGATTGAAAAGATACTTACTGAAGACTTTTAGCGACCTTCCGATCACGCCTGCTCACGGTATTATTATGGAGATTGAGGTTGGTATAATAATCACGAAACTTGCCTCGTGAAACTTGTCCTCGTAAAAACGGGGAACGTGGAAACGTTGAGAAAATATTAAATCGCTAATCAACAGGTTGTCCGAGAATGCGGCATTCCGAATTTCTTCATTTAGCCATAAAAAATCGGGCAAATTGGTTGCGAAGGTAAAATTGAGTGATATAATAAAGCGAAATGAAATCTTCA
>VGXX01000260.1 GCA_016873155.1 Planctomycetota bacterium
TCATTATTTCAAAAACTTATAAAAAAATGTTTTTGCAGAGTAATACTCTGATGTTTGGAACCATATGATCAGTATTCGCACGAGGCTTATCGTTTTAATATGTCTGTTGATAGCGGTTATCGACATACTGAGCTGCCTATTCTTTTTTGTTCATACAAAAAGGGTGCAGGAGGCGGTGTTCAAGAAGTTGGGTATATCTCTTGCCACGATGCTTGCCCAAGACAATGAGGTTAAGCTTTCACTCAGCCATGCACAGCCAGCATTCTTAAATGCCTCCATCCAGAGGATTTCGTCGTTTGACAGGGACAAGGAAATAGGCTATTGGCGAATCATGAATACCCAGACCGTTGTTATCGAAGAGAAATCTCCCTGGGTGGACGTTGACATAAAAAAAATCCCCGCCGTAGCATACTCACAGAATTCAGATATATCGCTCACCAATCAAGTATGGACAAGGGGTGGTGAACTTGGTGTGAAATTTTCAGAAAGGTTAGATACACCATTCATCAATAACATAGTTACCAGTTCGGGTGAGGTATTTTATGATTTTTCGGTGCCGGTCTTTGAGAAACGCACCTTTTCAGAAGAGGCATTTGCCACACAGATTTTAGGTGAAGACCATATTCCTGCTGAAACAAAGCAGAGGATTCTGGGGTTTGTACAAATCGGTTTATCCACACGGAAATTACATGAAAAGATTCGTGAGGTCATATTGTACGGCATTATCCCGTTGGGATTCGGTATTATTGCAGGCGGGGCATTCGTCACCGTCTTTCTTACCAAACAAATTGTTTCGCCGCTCAAACACCTGGCAGGTATTACCCTGGATATTGCCGGGGGGAATCTCAGCCGTACGGTAGACGTCCGTTCCAGTGATGAAATTGGGCAGTTATCCATGAATTTCAACCAGATGACAAAGTCGTTGGAGAAGTCGTATGCAGACCTGAAGCTGGAAATCGTCGGGCATAAACATACGGAGGGGTTATTACAGTATCGGCTAAAAATTGAAGAGTTGATAGCGACTATATCGGCGAATTTCATTAATCTGGCGTCCCATGAGGTTGATGCAGGGATAAACCGTGCGCTGAAGATAATTGGTGAGTTTGCGGATGTAGACCGCAGTTATGTCTTTCAGTATGCAGACACTGAAAGGAAGAAGCTGGATAATACGCATGAGTGGTGCGCGGAGGGGATTGAGCCGCAGATTGACAGGCTCAAAGGGATGCCTGTGAATCATTTCCCGTGGGGGATGGAAAAGCTGGAGCGGTTCGAAAGCATTCATGTTCCACGTGTGGCGGACATGCCGGAGAGTGCAAAAGCAGAAAAAGAACTCCAGGAATCGCAGTCCGTGCAGTCGTTTGTGATTGTCCCCATGGTGTATGGCGGGTTACTGGTTGGATTTTTGGGATTCGATTCGGTGCGTTTGGAAAAGACATGGACAGAGGAAGATATTGCACTGCTCAAAATGCTTGGAGAAATCTTTGTAAATACCCTGGAACGAAAGCGCACTCAGGAGGAACTGATGCTTGCTTACGACGTCACTATCGAGGGTTGGTCCCGCGCCCTTGACCTGCGTGACAAAGAGACCGAAGGACATTCACAGCGCGTTACAGAGATGACCCTGGAGCTGGCCCGGGCATTTTGCGTAAAAGAAGAGGAACTCCCGCATATTCGACGAGGCGCCCTTCTGCACGATATCGGCAAAATGGCCATACCGGACAATATACTGCTCAAGCCCGGTCCGCTTACAGAAGAAGAGTGGACGATCATGCGCAAGCATCCGGAGTACGCTTACCAATTACTTTCACCCATAATCTACCTGCGCGAGGCGCTTGCTATCCCTTACTGTCACCATGAAAGATGGGATGGCAGTGGTTATCCGCAGGGGTTGAAGGGAGAACAAATCCCATTGGCAGCGCGCATCTTTGCGGTGGTAGACATATATGATGCCCTGAGCTTTGCCCGTCCATACCGGGACGCCTGGCAGGAAGACAAAGTTATCGAACACATCAAATCACTGTCCGGCATACTTTTAGATCCGAAAGTGGTGGAATTGTTTCTGAAAATGAAACAGTAAAAAGATGTTGAATAGTCTCAATTATTATGGTATATGAAACCGCTATTACTGATAAAAAATATATACGTTTTTTATATTTAGTTTCACATACAGAAGCGAAGGAGGTGATTATTCATAAAGATTTTCAATTTTTAGCCGATAATAATATTAAGGAATCCAATATCACTTAGCGAGTTTCATGTGCAGTTTGACAATACGGATAATATCTCTTAAAATAATAACATTGTATTCATTATAAAAATTATTTAGATAATGGTAACCACCCCTGATTGTGTGTTCGCAGGAAGCCTGCGGTAAGCAACATCAGTTTTTATAGAGTAGTTGATCTCAATTTCACTCTATTAAAGAAAGGTGGAAACAGTATGAGATATTTGTTAACAATTGCAGCCGCAATAATTTTATCGAGCATCTGTTGCATAAAAGCATTTGCCGATGTGTCGTATGCCGACCTGTTTCTGGCTGGGAAAGGTTACAAGCCTGTTGATGATGCCTGGTCAATAAAACCACTGCTCACATATCCTGCCGACGGAAGCAACATCCCCGACAATCAGCTTTACAGGGAATGGTGTGTAAAAACCTTCAAAAACGGTGAACAAATCTATGAGGCATATAAGGAAATTTCCTTTGAGATAAACTATAGGGCCGAACCGACAAAAACAGATTACTGGCAGACGCCTGTGGAAACAAAAAAGAGCAAGGAGGGGGACTGCGAGGATTCTGTATTCCTGTTCTTTTCCAAGCTTTCTGAACTAGACATAGACGGAGACGTCGTATGGGGCTGGGTTGTAGACAAGGAGAATTCGGTTGCCTTTGCCCATGTATGGTATCAATTATTTGATAAACGGGGCAGGTCTTACATAGTGGAAGGTTTTTCGAAGGAGTGGAATGGGATTATACCCGTAGAAATGCTTACCGATGGAGAAAGACGTGTGCCGACGTTGATGTTAAGGCATAATCAGGTAAACCGCGTGGTAGATGAAACGCTCCCACAGTTTGCAGAATCTTTTGAAGAAGACCAATTCACGTGGGCTGTCTATATGAATAATGCCACTCTGGTCAGAGAAATCTTCCAGAAACTTCAGGTAATGTTTGGCCGGTACAGGGGACAAATACATCAGCCATCCTAGCGCATTGTTTCATTAAAACCATAAGGGGTTCAGGTTTCTATTCGCGGGTTCACGTTTGCAACTTGAACCCGCCTTTTAGAAGGTACAGACGCACTGCCGTGCATCTCTATTTGAAACGGTGGCTAGTCGCATAAATAAAATGAAATTTTTTAACCCTTGCTAATCTCCCGGAGAACCCTGCCCGTTAATTTTCTGTGTATAAACGTCCCAATAACTCTTATCGCTATCACGGCTGTCCTGCCAGACGATAATTGCCCCCCCTGCCCCATCCTTAACAAGCACAGGAAAACATTGCGTGTCGGATGCTGTACTTACGGGTACGCCATTATTGCCCCATTTTGTCAATCCTTTTGGATCTATCCGCTGGGCATACACATCAAAGGCAGAAACACGGTTGTCATTCCACGATATTATTGCGCCGCCAGCACCGTCGCT
>VGXX01000261.1 GCA_016873155.1 Planctomycetota bacterium
AACCCGCAAAGTTGTCCTGATTATCTGGCGGTGATAAATAATTATGAACATTTCCGGCGTTTCAAGAAAGAAGGCGTTTCTCGGCAATATCACAACTGCGGTACGCAATAAGGCATGGGAATTGTGTCATGATTCTGAAACCATCCTCGATGTGTGCTGTGGAAACGGGCTATTTTTCTTACACAGTAAAGAGGAAACACCTGGAAAAAGACTATTGGCTGGCATTGATAAATCTATGGAACTATTGCAGGAGGCAAAAAAGATTTTCCAGGACAACTGCATAGAAGAGGTCTCTCTTATACGTGGAAATGCCTTTCAACTGCCTTTTAAACCAGAAACCTTCGATCGGGTAGTTTGCATTAATACGTTACTGAATATGACTTCCCTCGATATAATCGAGACGCTTCTTGTGGAGCTCATACGGATATGCAAACCCACAGGAAGACTCCTCATAGAAATACGCAATCAATCCAATCCGTATATCCGTTTAAAGTATTGGATGCATTCAAGAAAACAAAAATTCCCGGTAAGGGCTTATAAGATTGAGGACATCTCCAATATCATTGAACGGCACAAATTTCATTGCACAAGGATTTTGCCCATCGGCTGTCCCGTTGAGTTTATTGCAAAGGCATTTTTAATAGAGGCAGGAAGGAAAAAACAACCATGAAATTATTAACCCCATCGGCAGGTACGCCTGTTTCTCTTTCTGACATATTCCAGGGATTCCTGTCGTCTTTTAATCAATCTACCACAACCTTTGAATCGGTTATAAAGGCATATACAAATAAAAAATATTGTTACTTTACCAACTCCGGCACTACCGCCTTTTATATCATCTTAAAGGCATTAAAAACCATCTCCACAAAAACAGAGGTCGTCCTGCCTACCTACACGGCGCCCTCCCTGATTCTGCCGATAAAAAAAGCGGGATTAAAGCCGGTATTATGCGACATTTCTCTAAAAACCTTCAACATGGATATCCACTCTGTTAGTAAGCACTTAAACGAGAACACCCTCTGTATCGTCCCCGTACACATGTTTGGGTTACCGATGAACATGGAGGACGTTCTGCAGATAGCACAACAACATTCACTATTTGTTGTGGAGGATGCCGCATCCTCATTGGGCACTACGCTTGATAATCGCCCAACGGGCGCCTTTGGCGACGTGGGTTTTTACAGCTTCAACCGCGGGAAAAATCTCTCTACCCTGTCCGGCGGTTGCATTGTTACTGACAGAGAAGAAATGGTGTCCGCAATCGAAACAGCATGCGCCTCGCTGCCGGGACTGAGCCTGGTTTCAAAATTAAAAATTGCAACGAAATTAATTGCATTGGCCCTTGCCGTTCGTCCATTTTTTTATACGATATTTAACGACCTTATATCCAAATTAAAATATACTACTCTCCATACCGATTTTGACAGCTTTACCTATACAAAATTCCAGGCTGGTGTCGGATGCGCCCTGTTTGAGCATGCCTCGAAAATTCTAAACAAACGACACGACCACGGCATGTTCTTGTTTGATATGCTGGCACAAACAAAAGGAATCAAACTTCCCGAGTTGATTCCACAAACAGTTCCCATATTCAATCAATTCCCCGTTCTTTTTGATAATGAAAACGTCAAGGAAGTTTGTTTTGAGAAAATAAACGGTACCGGCATCGAGAGCACAAAATTGTATCCCGACCCAATTCATCGGGTGTATGACCTGGGGTATGATCTGGGCACAGACCCGTTCCCCAACGCCACCTACTTTTCAAGGCGTTTATTATTGATTCCCACACATCCGATGATGAATATTAAGAAACTATCCTTAATTGTAAACATTATAAAAAACTGCCTTGGGGGCTGAATAGTGGTTGAACGAAAACTAACAAAAATGGTAACAATTTAATTTTTTGAAAAATGTCAATGTGTTTTATTACATAACGCAGCAAAGCAGTGAAGGTACGACAAGTGGCGTGTGACAGGTGACGAGTGACGGTTTACTCGTCACCCGCCATTCGACACTCGTCACTATTTATAAAAACTTACACAAAAAGAAGTGAAGGCCATTTCGGCATTCTCGAGTCTTTCGTGGGCAAATTCCCATCATAACAGATGATACCCAGAAGAAACCTTTTGCGAGCTATTAAAAAGGCGATCAGTCAGCCCCGCTATGCCGTAAAGGCATTCGGGCAGCGGGCAAAGTCATTCCTGAATTATCACCTCAAGGATGGCTTCAGTTCGTATCCGGAAACCATTTCGTTATTCCTTACCTACCGGTGCAACTTACGCTGTTCCATGTGCGGACAGTGGGGAATTGCAGGTTCTTCGCGGAAATTGACTCCAGAGGTTTTGCAGTCAGAACTTACTATTGATGAATTAAAATCCGTCATTGACGAAGTAAAATTTTACGGACCAAATATTACCCTTTTTGGCGGTGAACCGCTCCTTTACAGGGAATGGGCTGCATTGGTTCGCCATATTAAAGAGGCAGGACTCCGCTGCAATATCATAACAAACGCAATGATGCTGGAAAAATATGCCGAAGAGGTAGTCGGTCTTGGTGTTGATGAAATTATATTCTCACTGGACGGGCCTCGTGAAATCCACGATACCATAAGGGGAGGGGAGGGTATCTTTGACAGGGCAATCAAAGGATTAAAGGCTGTAAATATCTGGAAAGAAAAGAAGAAATGCCGCATCCCTCTTATCAATATATCAAGCACTATCTTCGAAACAAACTGCCTGTATCTGGACAAAATCGTAGACGTTGCAGAAGACCTTTTGGCAAGTTCAATAACCTTCCATCATTTGATATTCCTCAACCAGCAAACGTACACGAACCATAACGAAATCTTTACGCGCCAGTTCAATGTCACCTGTCTGGACTGGCGCGGGTTTGTACGGGAAACACTGCCTGATATTGACGTAGAACAATTACTCAGCAACATCAACAACCTTAAAAAAAGAGACAGCCAAACGCTCATCCATTTTTATCCAAACCTGACCGATGCGGAGATTCGCAAGTATTACACGGATTTTCATTTCAAGCCTACCAGTTACAAACACCGCTGTATTAGCCCGTGGATGGTAGCATACATCTTTCCTGACGGGACGGTGAGACCCTGCCAGTCGTTGAATTACGTCGCCGGAAACGTCAAAGAGGACTCTTTTAGAAACATCTGGAATAATCAAAAATATTTGAGATTCAGGCGTGTCACAAAAGAAAACAAGCTGTATCCTGTGTGTTACCGATGCACGGAGTTATATCGGTTCTGAGGTAGTGACGGGTGGCGAATGGCGCGTGACGCGAGAAACGTCGCCCGTCACCTGTCACTCGCCATCTGGTCTCATTTTAACATTTTAGGCACTACGATGCTGCGCCAGGTATTCCCGTCTATTATATTTCGCATGCCCTCAATTTTTCTCTTAATTCCTTTTCTCAGTATTTGTTCTTAGAGGTCGTAAAGTTTGTAAACGATTTGGGCTATTTTCCCCCTGAATCGTGGACTTTGGCTTGTTTATCAGGGTATCGCAAATAATCCTCGTCTTTCGTGAAAGCAAAGATGTGCCCAAAAGATTCTAAAACATTATGAATTTTCAACATTCCCACCACTCTTCAAGACGCGACCCCATGCATTTGT
>VGXX01000262.1 GCA_016873155.1 Planctomycetota bacterium
ATATGTTCTCTCATTTCAGGGAGTCTTTCGATGATCACATAACACCGGCGCATACGCTGAATAGGGAGCGCAGGCGTGCCCAGATAGGTTTCATTGTCCGGGATGTCATGCGCCACTCCAGAATATCCTCCAACGGTAACGTTGTCGCCAATCTTAAGATGTCCAACAACGCCAACTCCGCCGGCAAGGGTAACGTGTTTACCAACCTTTGTTGATCCCGCAATACCTACCTGTGATACGATTAATGAATTTTCACCAATCTCGACGTTGTGTGAAATAACAACCTGACTGTCGATCTTTGTTCCCTTTTTAATGACTGTTTCACCCAGCGCCGCGCGGTTAATTGTCGTATTTGCTCCAATATCCACATCGTCTTCGATTACGGTAATACCGACCTGAGGGATTTTGTAATAACTCTGACCATCCGGCGCGTATCCGAAACCGTTGCTGCCGATGACGGTATTACTGTGGATGGTCACCCGATTGCCGATAACCGTATCATTATAGATTACGGCATTGGGATAAATAATGGTGTCGTCACCGATGGTACAATGATCTCCGATATGGACGCATGGATATATGATTACGCGATTGCCGATGCGCGTGTTTTCACCTATGGTGGCATACGGATGAATAGACACCTCTTCGCCAATGATCGCTGTTTTGCTGATCCTGGCGGAATCGTCGGTACCTTTTGTGTATGCGGGTTTTTTGTACATCAGGAGTTCTACCAATTTTGCAAAAGCGAGGTAGGGGTTTTTGCATACCAGGAGGTTCTTTTTTATATCCTTTAATTTTGGGGAAACGATAATAGCAGAGGCATTGGTCTGGTGGACTTTCTTCGTATATTTTTCATTGGATATAAAAGTAATATACCCCGCCTCTGCATTGTCAATGCCCATAACACCGGTTATCATTACGGCAGGGTCTCCAACGACCGTGCCGCCAACGTATTCAGCGAGTTCTTTTAAGGTTTTTTCCATGGTTTCACATATTATTTGTATTTTGTATCTGTGTAATTTGCGGCTTAGACTTTTTTTTAATCGGTATTTTACCGTGAGACGTAGTTTCGATGCTTGTTCCCAAACTCCTGTTTGGGAACACAATTTTACCGAGAAACTGAGTTTCTCAACCATTACACTCCCAAACAGGAGTTTGGGAGCGAGCAGTTGAAAGATATCTTTTAACTGCTCAATTATTACATTTTATTGAGATTTTTCAAAAAATCAAAGTGTTACAAATTATCTTTTTATTTGTAAAATTGTTTTAGCACTGTTTTATACCTCCCTTCGTCACTCCCTGCGGGGGAGGGGAAGAGAGGGGTTGTTTGATTGCAGCTTTGCTGCACTACAAGAGATCGTCTCACTGGATAGCGCTTTCGTTACGAAACGTACAAGGAATAAGGTAATGACCAGAAGTCCCCAACCGAGTACACCGGTGACCACCTTGCTGTCGCCGAAGAGCCACCGAAAATTTGTACCCACATGGTCGAATAATAATATATTGGTCTTAATGAGAAATATCCAGCCTGCATGAAGCCCTATAGCAAAATAGAGGGAATTTGTCCTCAGACAGGCGTATGACAGCACCACGCCGACAAGGAAAATACCAATTATTGTAGGCATACTGGTGTTGAAATTTATTAACAACTTTGCGAAGGATTGGTAAATTACCTCGAAACCAATAAATGGTTGAAAACCTGGAGATACCAGGAGTTTAACCCTGAAGAAGTGTAATAAAGAATAAAACAGACTGCCGGCACATACGGCAGATACGGTATGCATATCCCGCAAAAAGCTTTGAAGGATAAATCCCCTGAAGAATATTTCTTCGATACATCCAACAAGACCTGCGATTAGCAAAATTTTGAATAGCTGAAAGAATAAGTCAGCAAGAGATTTTGCATCAACCTCCAAGATTTTGGTGCCCATAATGAACAGGAAGGAGGTGTACAGGATAAATATCCCGGTGCTCAGGAAGAAGCCCATCTGCAAATGTTCCCACCATCCCGTAGTGTGTTTTATGCCAATGGTTGAAAGTGAGTTGATCATCAGCGATTTCCTGAACAGGAAAATAATGAGGATGGCAACAGCCAGGATTATACGCCGCATCACCTTCCCGAAATCATAGCCCCCGTGTTTGTAGTTAAGCAGGTCTGCCATCAAATCGCTCTTTGATACCAGCATGTCAGTGGCAATCTTTATCAGTGGCGCAAGCAGACTGCTTACGCATAATATGAGTAAGAACAAGAGGAGTATTTTGTTGTATTGTTTTAAGTCATTGAATGAAGTCATGGTGAAATGATAGTGTCGTAAAAAGGAGTTGTCAACTGAAAATACTCTGGATTGTTTGATTAAAACCTTACAATGGTTCGTATGTCTAATCCTTTTTACTCCTTGACATATATAATATATGGTTATAAAGTAACGATGTAAAAGATTCTCATTCTTTATTATTGAAGTAGGAAAAAAAGAACTTTTGGAAGATTATAAACAAGCTTTTAAATCTCTAAAAAATGAAAATGAGGAGAACATGGAATGAGTATGGTAATGAAACAAACAAAGCATCCCTATATTACAAGGAATAAAAAAATAAGAGGCGGGGCGCCTGTTATTTTAGGCACGGGTATCCGGGTTCTGGACATAGTTATTCGATATGAAATCATGGGGCAGTCTCCGGAAGATATAATAGTCGCACTGCCACAGATAAATTTGCCACAAGTTCATGATGCGCTTTCGTATTACTATGAACACAAGAACGAGATTGACTGTGCATGGAAAGCAGCAGTTCAGGACACAGAGGGTATGAAGAAAGAACATTCTACCATTCTGGAGAAGAAGCTTGGCAAGATTAAAGATATACACTGACGAAAATGTTGATGTCCGCATTGCCGAAGGATTAAAGAGACGTAGAATTAAGGCTTTTTCTGCTCACGAAAAAGATATGATTGGTGCCTCTGACATAGAACATTTCAAGTATACATCAAAAATAAAAGCAGTTATTTTTACGCATGACCATCATTTTCTGGAAATCGCTAAGAAATTAGAAAGAGTTGGCAAAAATCACTGTGGAGTAATATTTGTAGAAATGAACAAACTAAGCGTTGGAGAGTGTATTAGGAGATTAGCACTTTACGCTGAAATTTTATCATCAGAGGAGATGAAGAATCGGATAGAATTCTTGTAAAATGGAATATTCAAAACATGAATTAAATCTGCCTGTATCAAATTATAAGGTCCTTTTATTTTACCAGAAAATTCTTGTCCATGAACTCACCCTCAACCGTCCATCCCACGAGTTAAAAAAATTAAATCAACCCATTCGGGCATTTGAAATTCCTCTCCCACCTCTTGCGGAAAAACAAACTATTGTTGAGCGGATGGACACGCTCATGGCCATGATTGACGAATTGGAAAAACAAGTATCCGAACGCAAAAATCAGTCCGAAATGCTGATGCAGTCAGTTTTACAAGAGGCGTTTGCGAAAGGATGATTAACAGTTTGAGGAGAAATAGTGTGGTTTAGTCAAGTAGGACGGATTTAAGCGCTGGGTGTTGTCATTGAGGTTGATAGTCAAATCACATTGACAAGGTAATGTTACATTGTTTAAAATCCAGCAATAACAAACTGTG
>VGXX01000263.1 GCA_016873155.1 Planctomycetota bacterium
CTGTGCATGTACCATCCGGAAGATATAGTTTATTTGTAATTTTCAAAATTACGTTGTAGCTGACGTAACAACAGATATTCCCTTTTTCATTTTGATTTTCAAGCAGGACTTAATGGTGTGATAAGAAATAATATGAGAATAATGGTGTTTTTATGATAAAGCTGGTAATAGTAAGGCACGGAGAAAGTATATGGAATTACGAAAATATATTTACAGGGTGGACGGATATTGATTTATCAGATAATGGAGTTGCAGAGGCAAAACAAGCAGGGAAAATCTTAAAAAAAGAGGGGTATGTTTTTGATATAGCCTTCACTTCCGTACTCAAAAGAGCAATTAAAACTTTATGGTATATTTTAGACGAAATGGATTTAACGTGGATACCAGTATACAATACATGGAGATTGAATGAAAGGCACTATGGCGCATTGCAGGGTTTAAACAAGGCTGAAGTGGCGAAAAAATATGGAACGGAACAAGCGCTTATATGGAGGAGAAGTTATGATGTGCCTCCCCCTTCTCTCACAATAACAGACGATCGTTATCCTGGTAATGATATAAAATACCAAAATATTGATATTGATAAAAAAGAAATACCTTTAACAGAGAGTTTAAAAGATACCGTTTTTAGATTTTTACCTTACTGGAATGAGGTAATATCACCCGCTATCCGTGAGAAAAAAAAGGTCGTCATTGTAGCTCACGGGAATAGTTTAAGGGCTTTGGTCAAATATCTTGATAATGTACCAGACGATAAAATAACCGCGTTAAACATCCCGACGGGTATACCTCTTGTGTATGAACTCGACGAGGGATTAAAACCAATCTCGAAATATTATCTTGGAAACGGAATGAGAGGTGAAGAATGAATTGGTACCAGCTTTCTATAAAAGAAATACTGCAAAAGCTTGGGACATCTGAAGAAGGATTGACTGATAATGAAGTCACGGCGCGTCTTGAGCAATACGGCCTGAACAAACTTGTCGAAGAGGAGAAAATCAGCAGGCTGAAAATCCTTCTCCATCAATTCACCAGTCCGCTCATTTACATCCTTCTTGTCGCCGCTGTTGTAACGGCGCTTCTCAGAGAATATATTGATACCGGCGTAATTATGGCCGTTGTGATCATTAACGCGGTTATCGGCTATATGCAGGAATATAAGGCAGAACAGGGCGTAAGGGCGCTCAAAAAGATGCTCATACCAAGGGCTCGTGTTGTAAGAAACGGCAAGGAAAAAGAAATAAACAGTGAGCAACTTGCGCCGGGCGACGTTGTCCTCCTTGCGTCCGGTACAAAGGTGCCGGCCGACCTGAGGTTGCTTAAGACGTACGAGCTGAAGGTTGAAGAAGCCATGCTTACCGGCGAATCAATCCCCGCTGAAAAATCAACGTCAGCGATAAGTGAAGATAATTTGACCTCCGGTGATCAAAAGAATATGACCTTTATGGGAACCATCGTATTGACCGGAAGGGCAAAGGGTATCGTGGTGGAGACCGGGTCAAAGACTGTGATTGGTGGCATTGCCAGGGAGGTTAAAGAGATAGGAGTGACAAAGGCACCCCTTCAGAAAAAAATAGAAAATTTTGCAAAATACATTGGATTTGTTGTCCTGGCAGCCTCTGTCGTGCTTTTTGGTATGGGAATACTTGTTGGTGAAAGCATACATGATATGTTCATGACGGCAGTGGCCTCTGCTGTGGCGGCCATACCAGAAGGACTTCCCATTGTCGTGACCATAGCCATGTCTATTGGTGTGGCCAGAATGGCGAGGCAAAACGCCATCATGAGAAAACTTCCGGCGGCTGAGACCCTCGGAAGCACCACGGTTATCTGTTCAGATAAGACGGGAACCCTTACGAAAAACGAGATGACCGTCAGGCTTATTTACGACGGAGAGCATATCTACGATGTCGCCGGAAGCGGATACGAACCAAAGGGCGAGATACTCCATGATCAAATGGCTGTTAATGCGGAGGAGAGAAAGAGACACGTTCAGGTACTGCGCATAGGGCTTCTCTGCAATGAATCGAATATGTACGAAGAAGACGGACAGTATAAGGTTGACGGCGACCCTACGGAAGGGGCGCTGATTGTTTCTGCAATGAAGGCTGGTCTCATGCCGGAGGATGAAAAAAAACACTATCCGCAGATTGCAATCATTCCCTTTGAGTCTGAACGGGGTTATATGGCAACCCTTCACAAACACGGAGGGAAAAAGTTTATATTTGTTAAGGGCGCGCCGGAGAGGGTGCTAGATATGTGTGCCGGGACTGATGCTGGTGATGGTTCTCAGAAAAAAGAGATTTTACACGTTGCCCATAACTTTGCAAAAGAGGGTATGCGGGTACTTGCCTTTGCCTGCAAGGAAGTCTCTCACGACGGGGAAGAGCTTACGCACCAAAACATAGAGTCTGGACTGACCTTTGCAGGTCTCCAGGGAATGATAGACCCTCCGCGGTTAGAGGTAATAGATGCTATAAAAGGGTGTAAGCAGGCGGGCATCAGAACCGTCATGATAACGGGAGACCATGCAGTCACCGCTGTATCCATTGCAAAAAAACTTGGGTTAGGCGGCGCAGACACTGATGTAATTTCGGGCAAGGAACTGGAAACAATGAGCGACGAAGACCTCTTTCAAAGGGTAAAGGATGTTTCCGTCTATGCCAGGGTCTCTCCGCACCACAAATTGAGGATCGTACAACAATTGAAGAAGCACGGTGATGTTTCCGTCTATGCCAGGGTCTCTCCGCACCACAAATTGAGGATCGTACAACAATTGAAGAAGCACGGTGAGATTGTCGCCGTAACGGGCGATGGCGTTAATGACGCCCCAGCCCTTAAGGAAGCGCATATAGGCGTCGCGATGGGAAGAACCGGGACCGATGTGGCAAAGGAGGCGGCTGACATGGTACTAGCGGACGATAATTTTGCAAGCATCTTTAACGCCGTAAAAGAGGGGCGGATACTCTTTGACAATATTCGCAAGGTCGTCTTCTTTCTTATACCAACCGGTATGGCTACGATCATTTCTATTATTGCGACCCTTATTTTCGGTATACCCATGCCGTACGTACCCACCCAGCTTCTCTGGATAAATATTGTTACAAACGGCTTGCAGGACGTTGCCCTTGCATTTGAACCGGGAGAAAGAGGGATAATAGAAAGACCGCCGAGAAACCCCAGGGAGGGGATATTGTCCCAGCTGCTGATAGAAAGGACATTTCTTGTAGCCCTTATCATCAGCGGCGGAGTGGTTTACAATTTTATTTCTGCCTTAAACGAAGGGGTCTCCCTTGAAAAGGCAAGATCGGTTGCCATGACAACTATGGTCTTCTTCCAGTTCTTTCAGGCGTGGAATTCCCGGTCTGAGATTCAGTCAATCTTCAGAATCAACCCCCTCAGCAACCCCTTTCTTTTTTACAGCATGATAGCAGCCTTTTTTGCCCAACTCGCGGTGCTGTACGTGCCAGCCCTGCAATGGGTTTTCAGAACTGAACCGCTTACCACAAAAGAATGGATAAACATAGGAATAATAACGATAACCATTGTCATTGCCGTTGAGATTGATAAATGGGTAAGGAGGCGGTGGCTTTTGAAAATTTAAAACGTGCATC
>VGXX01000264.1 GCA_016873155.1 Planctomycetota bacterium
CAATCGTCTTACGAATCCTCGATGTGAGGTCGTAGCGTGTCCTGCCGCAATTCCGGCTTACATCAGACGGCGCTCTTTCCAGCATCTCATTGAGAACCATCTTCCTGCTCATCGATTTCGGCAGAAAGGTGCGTAAAATGGACTTGACCTCTTCATCGGTTGGGGCGGTATATTCCTGCACCATGTAATAAAAACCAGCGTTCCCGGTCAGTTCTACAGAAAATTCAAATGGATCCATGACCACCTCAAAAAGTATCTCGGCAGCCGTTTTAAACTCCTGGATGATATTGTTAGAACGCTTTGTAAAACGGCTAAAGGTCTCTTGAATGTTGTTTGAAATAATCCTTTCTGTATCCTTTCTGAATATGTCAAAACCCTTGACGATTTCTTCTTTGATAACCTTCTGCATCTCGTCCCTTAACGCGGCGGGATGGGCGTCAGGATTTTTCTCAAAAAAATCCTGGAGACACTGTTTTGTTCTCGGGACCTCGTTTTCCTCAAGGGTCTTTAGCATTTCTTCCACCTTCTGGCATTGTTTGTCGGCTTCGCCTTTAAGCAGATAGACGATATCTTCCCTGTCCTGTTTCAGGTTTGCGACAAGCTTATGAAATGTGCCGAGCTTGTTTTCCAATTCTTCCCCGGAGGCCAATAATGTCTTTTTCTCAATGGCTATTTGGGATAATTTTTGTGTGGCAATGCGGTTTATCTTGGATATCGCCGTATTGAGGACGACGTTCCCTTTTTCTAAAGAAAGAAAACGATTCAGCGCCTCTTCCAGGTTCAATAGACCGCTTTGTGAAAGCAGGACTTCATTATTGGTTATTTTCGCCTTGAGCGCTTCTCTTGCGGAGATCGGCAATATTCCCTGCACGGCAAACCCCATCTCTTCCAAAACGTGTTTATTAAAGGCAGAAATTTCCCCGATCTCCTGTGGTGTTAGATTATCAATTTTATTCAACACGAAAAATATCTTCTGCGTAGAACCTTTTATCGTATCGAGGAGTTCTTTTTCAACCTGTGAGATGGGAACGTCGGCGCTCATGAGGAAGAGCGCGGCATCCAGATGGTCTAAGAATTCATAGGTCGTTTCTGTGTTATGCAGAAAAGTAGACCCCACCCCCGGCGTATCGACCAACAGCATCCCTTTTTCAAGGAAAGGGGATGGATATTGAATGCGTGCGCAGCGCACATTTTTGATATTTTTTGGATTTCCCTTTTCCGTTATGTAATCGGTAAGTTCTTCTAAGCGAACAATTTTTTCACTGCCGTCTTGCATATAAATATTACAGTTAATTTCACCGGAGTGCTTGAGAATAGTAACAACGGACGTCAATGGCACTACGGAAGAGGGGAGTATTTCCTTACCGATCAGACTATTAATAAGTGTCGTCTTGCCCCTTTTAAATTGTCCAAGAATCACCAGATTAAAGCAATTGGATAACAACTGTTCCTTGACCGTGAGCAACCGATTGTCTATCATACCGGCATCTTCCTTTGTCAGTGTTTCGATATTTTCAATGATGGTGAGTATTTCTGTCTTGTGTTTTATAAATTCTTCTAACATAAAACAGATGTTCCTCCGTTAAATTAGGCTACCTTTGGCAGCAACTTTTTCTTTTATTGTAGCGCGACATTTATGTCGCTTATGTGGGATAAATCCCGCGTTACATTCTTACTTCGAAATTCCTATACGTTGAATTAACCTCAGGCTTTAGCCTGAGGCGAGAGAACGAAGCCAATAGTGGCTTTAGCCCTGAACCAGGGAAAATTATGGCTAAAGCCGGTTTTTATACGCCTGCATATCTCCGCCATGAATGGCGGAGTTAAAGCAAGGTCAAACATTAGGCTGCTTTCTGTGTAGCCAGCATGGTCATAATCGAAGAAACTGGCCTTGTTCACCTGGCCGGGAACGCAGGTTGAAGCCTGCGGCTACCAGATATGCTGGAAACCCGCATAAATAAAAAGAAAATTCCTATACAATTAAATTAGGTACAACAAAAAACCCCTGTCAAAACCGTTGGCCTCGACAGGGGTTTCATCAATAAAAAAACTCCTATCGAAGTATCTCGCTTCAATAGGAGTCATCAGCTATGTTATAGCGGTTAAGCGAACTCCATCGCATATATTTATTATTGGTTTAAGTATATTGAGTATTCAATTTTTTGTCAAGCGGATTTATGAAACCCTGTAGCGGCAATTCATGAATTGCCGCTACACATATTGTCACAGCGTGGCACAGAGCCACAACCAAAGAAACCACCCCTCAATCCCCTCCTTCGCAAGGAGGGGAGGTAAAATATTTTACACAAAAATCTTTGCTAAAACTTGTCCTCATGTAAATGGGGAAAGCAAGGTTTTATAAATTTGTAGTTCGGTAATTCTATTAAGCTGCGGGTCAAGAACGTTATCAAGTCCATTTTGGACATCGCCATATCTTTTCAACCTCTTTGTTTTAAAAATTTATTTATCCTGGGGAAAGTTTGGTTTTGCTTCGGGTGACAAATAGCTGCTATGAGGACGCAGATAAATGAACCAAAACACGACGCCAATGAGAATCCCTCCGCCTACCATATTCCCCAGAGTGACGGGCACAAGGTTGTGTATGAAAAACCCCTTCCAGGTAAGTAAAGAAAGGTCTAATGATTTGCCTGCCATCTTTTCAGCAGTTGCGACTACGTCCGAATTTTTTCGTAACACCAACCCCATTGGAATGAAGTACATGTTTGCAACGCAGTGTTCAAACCCGCTGGCGACAAAGCCGCCTATGGGAAATATAACGGAAATGACTTTATCTGCTAAAGTTCTTCCGCTATAGCACAACCAGGCATTCAGACATACCAGGGCATTGCAAAGCACACCCCTTGCCAGGGCTTCCGGGAAAGATAGATTTACCTTCTTATGGGCAATAAGCAGCGCCTTTGCGCCTACCATATTGTGAAAAAATTCAAATTGTTGTGTTTTGTACATCAAACAGACCATCAGGAGGCTGCCCATAAAATTACCAATGTATACAATAACCCATATCCTGAGCAATTCCCCTGTTGTAATACGATTGCTGAGATAGCCTAAAATATTAAGGTTGTTGCCTGTGAAGAGTTCTGCGCCGGCAGTTTCAACCAGTATAAGACCGAGAGAAAATACGACGCCGGCAATAAGAGAAGTTAATCCAAAATGCAGGGTAGAGTCACTTGTCACAAAAGTGGCAAATTGTGCGCCCAAGGCAACAAATATCCCGGCCATGATGCTTAATGCAAAGGTTTGTGTAACGCGCAATTTCGCCCTTACCACAGCCTTATTTTCAACGATAGCAGCGGTTTGTGGAGGTGAATATGCCGTGTCTGTATTCATGGTGTGCATATTTTTTGTGAAATTACGGTCTTCTGCCATAGCAAAGATTTTATTTGTAAAGGCGCATGCTTTTTTGAAGATATTTTTTGCCGATGTCTATCGCCAGGTCGTACTCTAATTTTTTAAAACACATCTGGCACTCAATATAATTGTCATATCCTCGTAAATTGGGCATAACGTTACTTTC
>VGXX01000265.1 GCA_016873155.1 Planctomycetota bacterium
ATCACACGCGGCATCCTCCCTTTTTGCATCGTTTCATCCGTCATCGGCACTGCCGCATCTTTTATTGGTTTTTACATTTCATATCGTTTCGATCTTCCGACTGGCCCCACAGACATAGCTATCCTCTGCATAATACTCGCGTTACTCTATATCGGAAAAATTTTAGTTCGATTGAAAAGATAGGTTGAAAGATATCCATCCACCGTTATAATTAACCAATATACAGAATAGTAATACTGTTTTGTAATAACTCAGTTTGTATTTCAGAATTAAAACAAAGGAGAAGTATAGTGAATCGTATAAAGTTTTTAAGCGTGGTAACGGTTTGTAGTGGTCTATTTGTACCTTTATTGCATTCAACCTATTGCTTTTCAAAAACGGCTATTGATGAAAATACATCTAAATTTGTAAATGACAATCTAGGTGGTATTGATGTTGCGAATGAACAGTATAAACAGGGCTTGAACTATGCGAAATATGGTCTCTATGATGAAGCTATTGAGATGTACAAAAAGTCCTTAGTTTTAGAACCTAACAATACCGATGCGTATAAAAACATGGGAATCGCTTACGCGCAAAAAGGCATGTATGACAATGCCATTGAGGCGTTTCTGAAGGTTGTAGAACGTAAACCCGGCGACTACGACGCCTGCTACAATCTTGGTACTGCGTATTTTGATAAAGGCGTTTATGATAAGGCCATTGAAAGCTTTAAAAAGACCATTCAAATCAGTCCGGATCACAGGTCTACTTATTTCTTGTTGGGAATAGCGTATGCAAAAGTCGGCAAATATGATGATGCAGTGCAGATATTAAAGAAACGTATAGAATTCGACCCAAATCTGGCAACCTCCTACTCGAACCTGGGTATAGTATATTCAATGAAGGGATCGGATAAAGAGGCGTTGGCTGAGTTCAAAAAGGCGCTGGATATAGACCCGATCCATGAAAATGCACTTTATAATATAGCCCTCCTGTATGATAAGACAGGAAACACAGACGAAGCCATTCGTTATTACAACAGAACGGTCGAAGTTAATATGGGTAATTCGGATGCCCAATATCGCCTGGGAAAAAATTATATCAAGAAGAAACAATACGATGATGCGATTACTGCCTTTCAGACGGCCGTAATGTCAAACCCGGCGAATATAGAGATTTATAACGATATTGGCAACACTTACAAGGCCAAAGGGATGGACAAGGATGCCGAGGGTTATTTCTCACTGTACAAAAAACAGTCAAAGTCTAATAAAGCAAAACAGCAATAAATTGTAGGACGGGGTGGGTTCCTTCAAAACGCTAACTTAAAATGGCGTATCAATTCAATTGAAACGTGGATTGAATAACATATTAGTAGAGACAGGTTTCAAACCTGTCTCTACTCTCTGCGTTCTTTGCGTCTCTGCGGTAAATTACCCCGCGCAATACTGGCTTCGCATTAAAACACCTCTGCCAATTTCTTTGAAATCACGGCAAGATTTTTATCCTTCGTCAGAAATTCCACCTCGTGCGAGTGTACTTTTAAGTCGATAAGTATTTCCTTTATCCTCTTCCATCCAGATTCCCGCTTTTTTTCACTCGTTTCCACATATAAATTTGATACTAACTCTCCCAACTTCTGGATAAGACGAAGGTCTTTGTTTTCATAAAAACGCCTGATAACCTTTTGTTGGTAAGGTGTGTATCCTTTTTCTTCCTTCTGAGCCATGCAATCTCTCCATTTTGTATTATGTAATGTTTATGAAATTATAGGGAAATAAACTAAACGTGTCAAAGCAACTTTTACAAATAAAGACGTTTCCATTCGTACGATTCCTTCCTTGACGTATCTAAAATTAAAGATATAATCCACAAAAAGCTAGGGCTTGTTTAGTTGCATATAAGGGTGGGCATTGCCCACCAATAACAAATTCCACGTGTCCATTGGGATTAACGATATTCCGGTTTTCAGTTGAAAACAATCGCCAACCGGTAATTAATTGCTCTTTTTCCGGTGGGCAATGCCCACCCTTATCTAATTTAATGTAGGGGTTGAAGATTTTCAACCCCCTACAAGTCGCTGCCAAAGGCAGCCTAATGTAAAAAGGAATGGTACATCATGCTAAAAGAAAAAATCGGATTTATCGGCGGTGGGAAGATGGGAGAGGCGCTTTGCAAGGGCATCATTAATGCAAAATTGAGTGAAGCCGGCAATATCATGGCGAGTGATGTGGTTGTGGAACGATGCAAACTCTTAAGCAAAGAAACCGGTATAAAGACCACCCAAAACAACAAAGACATTGCATCATTTGCCGATGTTATCATATTAGCCGTAAAGCCGCAAATGATGGGCGAAGTGCTTGACCAGCTAAAGAATGACATTACCTGCCGCCACTTAGTGGTGTCCATCGCTGCGGGTATACCGATACGATTTATCGAATCCAGGTTACAGGCAGGTGTCCGAATCATTCGCGTGATGCCCAACACGCCGTGTCTCATAGGTGTTTCAGCAACGGCATTTGCCCTGGGCAAGTCTGCAAATAACGCCGATGGACAGTTGGTTCATAATTTATTTAATGCCGTGGGAAAGGTATTCAGGCTCGATGAGAAGTATCTTGACGCCGTAACGGGCCTAAGCGGAAGCGGTCCTGCTTATGTCTATATGTTTATCGAGGCATTGTCTGACGGGGGAGTAAAAATGGGTTTACCAAGAGACGTAGCGACCGTCCTTGCAGCACAGACCGTGATGGGGTCTGCAAAGATGGTGCTGGAAACAGGACAACACCCGGCACAGTTAAAGGATGCCGTTACATCTCCAGGAGGCACTACCATTGAAGGATTGAGCAAACTGGAAGATTTTGGGTTCAAATCCGCCGTTATAAACGCCGTAGAGGCTGCCACCTTGAAATCGAAGAAATTGGGTGAGTTATTATAAGATATTTTTGGACGCAGATAAACACCGATGTTTGTCTGGATGTAGGGAGTTAAGATTTTAAACCCTTACAGATATCTGTAAAACCTGTGTCCGAATTAAATTATTCCGTTTAAGTCCCCCTTAAAAAAGGGGGATTCAGGGGGTTGTGTTTTTTTCTGGGCTATTCCCCGTTCCCCATTTTCACAAGGACGAGTTTCGCGAGGACAAGTTTACAACCCCCTAGCCCCCTTTATTAAGGGGGATTTCGAGGGAAAAACCCCTTTTCGTTCGACTGAGCGCTCACGGCAAAGTCTAAGGGGAATTCTCTATGCCATACATCGTATAACCCGCATAAATAAAATGTAAATTCCTATACAATTGAATTAAGATGCTGGTAAATACAATAGACAAACACAAGGCCGAACTTGCCGTAAATACCTTAAGAATGCTTTCTGCTGATGCCGTAGAGAAGGCGCAGTCCGGTCATCCCGGCCTCCCTATGGGATTTGCCGACGTTGCGTTAGTCCTATGGATGCAATTCCTGCGATTTAATCCCCACGACCCACAATGGCCAAATCGTGACCGATTCATCCTGTCCGCCGGACATGGTTCCATGCTGCTGTATTCCCTCTTA
>VGXX01000266.1 GCA_016873155.1 Planctomycetota bacterium
ACACCGGGTTTACGCATAGCTGAAAGGACAAAGGTCACGAGCCAGCGCGTCCTGCCCCTGTTAGGGGATGTCATCGTTAAAAAGGACGATGTCCTGAAGGCAGAGGACGTTGTGGCCAGGACGCATTTGCCCGGCAAGGTACACGCCATCAATGCCGTAAACCGCCTGGGTATTCAGCCCAAAGACCTCCGAGAATACATGCTGAAAAAGGAAGGTGATCCTGTCCGGAAGGACGAACCCATCGCCGAGACCAAACCCTGGGTCAAGATGTTAAAGGCTATTTTGCACTCTCCCATCACCGGTACGATTGAAAGTATATCCACGGTGACAGGTCAAGTTCTTTTGAGAGAACCTCCAAAACCAATCCAGGTACATGCACATATAGATGGCGCCGTGATAGAAGTTATGGAAAAAGAGGGTGTGGTAATGGAGACAACGGCCACCTTTATCCAGGGTATCTTTGGCGTGGGCGGCGAAACCGTGGGTGAACTCGCTGTTGCTGTAAATAAGCCTGACGATGTACTCACGGCAGACCGTATCCTGCCGATGCACAAGGACAAGATTATTGTGGGCGGTTCCTTTATCCAGCATAACGTTATTGATAAGGCAAAGATGGCGGGCGTCAGAGGCATCATTGTGGGCGGTTTTGACGACGAAGACCTTAAGAAACTTCTTGGATATGACCTGGGAGTAGCCATTACAGGCTCGGAGGAAATCGGTATCACACTCATCATTACCGAAGGCTTTGGCAAGATACAGATGGCACAAAGGACATTTGAACTTTTAAAATCCCGCACAGGCGCTAAGACTTCCATTAACGGCGCTACGCAGATTCGGGCGGGGGTGGTAAGACCCGAAATCATTATACCACATAACACTACAGGTAAAACATCCGGAGAAGAACTGGATAAGCCCATAGGCAGGGGCATGGAAATTGGAGATCAGGTAAGGATCATTCGTGTGCCCTACTTTGGAAAGATTGGCAAAATCAAGTCACTCCCCTTTGCTCCTCAAAAAGTAGAAACCGAGGCCACCGTACGCATCCTCGAGGTCGAATTTCCTGACGGTTCCACTGCCACCGTCCCGCGAACAAATATCGAGATGATTGAGGCTTGATAAACAAGCTACATAAAATAGCGAAAGCAAAATGATGGGTTAAGCTTGTCCTGAGATTGTCAAATGGGCGAAGCGAACCCAGCCTTATTATCTTGTTTAAAATTCCTACAAAAGGCACAAAAAACCCACGATGAATACTTCTCTCCAGTTACCTTTACAAGCAAAGAAATGTAAATAAGTCACACCAATGGATTCTGGAATGGTTCACTTGTATATGCCATAACCATCAATACTTATCTCCTGCACATGTGTAGATAATTATCCTTAAGGAAGACTCTTAAATAACGAGGCATATTATTTGCGCATCTTGTTGGTACAGGAATTAAGAAGTTGCCTCCTCCCCCTGTGTCCACTCCAGAGGTGGATAGGGAGAGGAGTCTCTAAGTTTTTCTTTGTGACGTGATGCCTCAGTGGCGTAAAAAGTCTCCAAAAGCAGTCTAATTAATTCAGGAGAATATCCATGCACTTTCGGTTGAAAATATATATTTGCGTTTCTTTTCTTGCCATACTTGGTATGTCTGGTTGTTATACGCCTCCTACTCCGATACCATTAACTACAGTGAAACCTCCCGAAAGCACAATGCCCGCTGCGAAACCCCGCAAAAAAGCGGAACCTTATATTACAAGCCAACTGAATCATTATTTTGTGCGAGACTGGAGGTACATTGTTATTCATCACAGCGCCACGGAGTCCGGCAGCGCCGCCGAATTTGACAGATATCACAGAAGAAAAAAGGGATGGGAGAATGGACTGGGGTATCATTTTGTGATAGGGAATGGAAATGGCACCCCTGATGGGAAGATTGAGATCGGTAATAGATGGTTAGATCAGATAGATGGCGCCCATGCCGGTGTTGAGGAATACAATCATTATGGCATAGGAATATGCCTTGTGGGAAACTTTAACCAATCTCGTCCAACGGCGGCACAAATGGCCTCGCTTTCGGTATTGGTAGAATATTTACAGAATAGATGTCATATCACCTCCGAAAATGTAATCATGCACAGGCATTGCAGGCAGACGGATTGTCCAGGACGGAATTTCCCATATTATAAATTGCTTGCCAATACCTTTCGTTATTGATCTAAAGATGATTACCTGCCCGTAAACAGAAAATCCTTTCGAAAATCTTTCCGCTTCTCACCATTGCGTGATAAGAGTGAGGAATGAGGTTTTTCTAAACCAGGTTTTGTAAAGCATTTTCAAATTCTCTGGCATTTTAAGTATATATAAAGTATTATATTTTCTATCGTTTTTAAGAAGGGATTTTCCATACAGTCTGGCGTCAGACGAAATCAGTGTATTTACATTCTCAGGAATGTAAACAAAACAGGAGATTTGAATGAATATTTATGTGGGCAATTTGGCACGTGAGGTAACCCAGGAGGACCTGGAAGAGGCTTTTAAAGCCTTCGGTCAGGTTACGTCAGTAACAATTATTAAAGATAAATTTACCGGCGAACCGAGAGGATTCGGATTTCTTGAGATGCCCGGAAAGGCCGAAGCCCAGGCGGCAATTGCCGGTATGAACGGCAAGGAGTTGAAGGGGCGTCCGCTGAACGTCAATGAGGCCCAACCGAGAACTGACCGTGGCGGTGGAGGGGGTGGACGTGGCGGTGGTGGACGCGGTGGAAGTGGTGGTCGAGGCGGCGGCGGACGAGGTGGAAGCAGGGGCGAAGGTCGAGGCGGCAGGCAGCGTTTCTAGGCTGTGGTATTTATACGAAGCAGAGTTTCCAGGCAATAAACACCTTTGAAAATGCAGGATTCACAGATAAAAAATCCGTGAATCCTGTGTTTTTTGTAGATATGCTTAAAACTGTTTTTTAACAGGGAATAGATAAAAAGTACCGCGTACCATTCATCCGCCTGAATAAAAAACTTCAATAGCCAGATTAAAGACCAGACCCCCTTTGAACCCGAAGATATTTTATCTAAAATATTTTCAGAATTTTGCATTGGGAAATAAGATGTCTCAAAGGCCATCGTGGGATGAATATTTTTTGCGGATCACCAGGGAAGTAGCCCAGCGATCCACCTGTTTACGGCGTCAGGTAGGGGCAGTGCTGGTGATGGATAAACACATCCTGACGACAGGCTATAACGGAGCGCCAAGCGGACTTCAGCACTGTTTGGATATTGGCTGTTTGCGGGAACAGCTCAAGGTGCCTCCGGGAGAACGTCATGAACTCTGCCGCGGACTCCATGCCGAGATGAACGCCCTGCTCCAGGCGTCGCATTATGGGATAAAAATTGCCGGAGCGACCTTATACAGCACTACCTATCCCTGTTCCCTGTGCGCAAAAATGCTTGTAAATGCCGGAATAAAACGTATCGTTACCCTCACCGACTATCCCGACGCCCTCGCCAAAGAGATCCTTGCAATGGCAAATATTAAAGTAGAACTTGTG
>VGXX01000267.1 GCA_016873155.1 Planctomycetota bacterium
CCTTTAGGACTTAATACCGAACGTTAATTTATGCAATTTAATACTAGTACGCCTATTCATGTTAGCTGTTTAAAAGAGTCTCTTGCAAGTAGGGTAGAAGAATGTCTGCGTGTAGAACGTGGTGTGGTAATTTTCAAGAAGCCGAATGTCCGGAATCAGTGGTTGGAGATATACAATGGCGTGGAAATGAGCAAAAGCAGAGAAAACCTGAAGAATATGCCGTAAAAGAGGTATTTCTGGACGTAGCATCTCCACACGAGTAAGAAATATTATGGTTTTTGTAAAGAGCCAAGAAATTCATATAAGTAGAGTATCCTTGAAGTGGTCGAAAATAACGGTAAGGTTGTGAGCGACAAAAGCGACAACCACATGGGTAAAGATGGCAGAGAGATTGAAATTCAAAAATGATGCAACCTGACGAACCCGTTTGTTATCAGAGAATACACGCTCGACAGAGGTTCTTTTTTTAAAGTCTTCTTTCCACTGTATAGAGCCTTTTGGGGTAGTAGGGGTTCCATAGATACGGAGGTCGTCTTTTATCTGAACCTTAAAGGTTTTGTGGGTTTGTCCCTGTTTGAGGCATTCATTGGTATGTGGGCAAGAAAAACCGTTAAATCCATTAGGGCATTTGAACATAACTGCGTTTTGTTTTTTATCAGAGCCGTTTGATCTCAGCGGCATATCAACTTTGGTACAGTGGTATATCTGGTCTTTGATGCGAAAGAGTTCTGAGGATGGGGAGGTTTTTGTTTCCTCCCGATGTGGGATAACGGGTTCGGCCTTGAGTTCATTGACGACAAAATGATGGTTGTCCTTGTCGTCGTATCCTTTATCGGCAGCATACTTTTTGAAGCGGAAATGTACAATAGCGTCTATGGTTTTTAAGAGTGGTATAAAAATAGGGTTGTCGTTCAGGCTTGAGGTAGACACAAAGAGTCCCATAACGAGATTTGATACAGAATCAACGATGGTATGAACCTTGTGTCCGTAGTAGTGTTTGCGGTGTTTTGCGGTAAAAGAGGCATTGACGTCATGTGAGACCCATTCGGCCGGGTGAGGGCACGTTTCGGCATAAGGACATGTTTTGCAATTTCCTGTAAGTGTCTTGTGGAATGGGTTGGCATGACTATCAAGAATAGATGAATCGGTTGCAGCCAGATAGGAGTCAACGATTTTATGGGTAATGGCAACGGTTACAATGAAGTAAAAAACGGCAAGGAGTTTAATGGGTGTAATTTCCTGATTTTTAAAGCGGTTAATCTGTGATTCGTCGGGTATTGCCAGAGGGGATAAGCCACATGCCTTTGCGTACTTGTCATTTTCCGCTAAAAATCGTGGGATTTCCGCATCGGAGGGGAGGTTTTTCAAGTACCTGACCAGGAGCATCTTGAACTTGGAGAGGGTAGAGTAGTAAGAAGAGATTTTTTCATCAGAAGATTTTTTGAAGATGGAACGGGAGATGGACACATTGGGATTTTCTTCGAGGATGTAGTTCAGGAAAGAGAAATCAAAGAATGCAAGGATAGCGAGGGGGTAATGTTTCCCAAGTTGAGTGGGAGAGTGGAAGAACTGCCTGAACCACTCATAATCGTCAACATCGCTAAAGGTGAGTTGTTTGTGTGGTGAGCCGAAGTTTTTGAAATTGAGCGGCGGTTTAGAAAAATACGATTCTGGAATCTTTTTGAGAATGGAATCTATTTCCTGGGCAGTTTGTGAGAGGGTAGATTCGTTATATAAAGCAAGATTGAACCATTCATTGATTGTCTTGTCAGATTTCAAATCAGGCAGAGAGTTGTAAATTGGTTCGTGAGCGTTTCTGGTAAAGAGCATAGGGGAAAGTCTCCTGAAAGGTTTCGTGGGAAAAATACTGAGCATATTATACCAGAACAGAAGGAGGATTTAAAAAAGAAAAATGGCTGAAATATGGCTATTTGCAAGGCTTTTCAAGCCTTGCAAGAGACTCTAATCGTCTCAAGGAGGAACTTGAAATAATAAGAAAAAAGGCAAAACAAAAGTTTGCAAAAAAGGATTAACAAGCTACGCACGGGTTCTGGTTTGTATCCTGAATCCTGAAATTTGCAGAATAATAAGATAATACCATCAACAGGAATGAGGTGAAAGACCTCGTGCGGGTTTGCAATCTGAACCCTTGATTTGTTTATTTCAGGAATTTTTTATCTTGCAAAATATTTGGGTTCAAGTTGCAAACTTGAACCCGCAAGTAATAAAACAATTTAATATGAGCAATTACTCGAAACAAAAATGTCCTTATAGGCCTGAAAGGCCGTAAGGATATAGCAGAGGGTGAAGCCCTCTGACAAAAGAGAAAAAAATATCAAGCCCCAAAGGGGTGAAAGAAAAAGAAGTTTTATTTTGGCTGGTACATTCACATTTCTCGGAATGCATTTTGTGTTTAGCACAAAAAATATGGTATTGAATACGATGAAAATTATATATGGAAATAATGTAATGTCCTTTCGCCCCTTTGGGGCTTATTTTTCTGTTATTTTCAATTTCAGGGGGCGTCACCCCCAGCTATATTCTTACGACCTTTCAGGTCTTAAGACAGTAGGTAGGTTGGGTGATGCCTGTCCTGAGTTTGCGAAGGGCAAAGCGCACCCAACACAAAATAAAGGTATTGATGGGTTCGCTCCGCTTAACCCATCCTACACATACTTTTTTAGCAAAGATTTTTAAGTTCCAAATCTGTGTAAATCTGTTTTCATCTGCGTAATCTGTGTTCTGTTTTTGGTTGTGGCTATGCTACGCTGTGTCATCTGCGGTTAAAGAATTAAATAATAATGTCCGAAAAATTTGATGCTATCATCGTTGGGGCAGGACCCGCTGGCAGTGCGGCAGCTTATTCACTGGCAAAGATGGGATTCAACGTCCTGATGGTTGAAAGGGGCAAGTATCCGGGGGCGAAAAACGTGATGGGCGGGAGGATGTATGCGTATGCCTTAAACAGGCTCATCCCGGACTTCTGGAAAGAAGCCCCCGTTGAGCGGTGTGTCACCCATGAAAAACTGACTTTGCTGTCCAATAAATCTTCTGTTACCCTTGATTTCCAGGACGAAGAACTTCTTGAACCTCCGAACAGCTTTACGATACTCAGGGCAAGGTTTGATCAGTGGTTCGCAAACAAGGCAGTTGATGCAGGCGTTACTTTAATATCCAATATCAGGGTTGACGACCTTTTATGGAAAGATAAAAGGGTTGTTGGCATAGTTGCAGGCACAGACAAGCTCGAATCGAATGTGGTTATTGCGGCAGATGGCGCTGTCTCCCTCATGGCAGAGAAGGCGGGACTTAAAAGATTTCTGGCAAAAGAATTTGCCATTGGGATGAAGGAGATCATAGAACTGCCGGAAAAAACGATTGAGGACAGATTCAACCTTGCCAGCGGAGAGGGCACAGCCCAGCTTTTTATAGGACAGTGCACGAGGCAAATTCCTGGAGGGGCATTTGTCTATACTAACAGGACAAGCCTTTCTCTCGGTA
>VGXX01000268.1 GCA_016873155.1 Planctomycetota bacterium
CCTTAACGTTATACTATATATAATAACGCATATACGATACAGGTTGCATTTAGAAAATTACGCATAATAAATAACGCAAAAAATCTTACGGCTCAAATTAATAAAATTACAAAAAGTTTTTGTGAAGTCATATTTTATGGCATCGGAAATCCGATTTATACTTAATGATAAAGAAGTATACACCTCAGAAAATCCCGGTATGCCCGTATTAGACTATCTTCGGAGAATACTGCGACTAACGGGTACTAAAGAAGGATGCAAAGAAGGTGATTGCGGGGCATGTACGGTATTGATGGGTGTGTTTGAAGGAGATAAGGTCGTTTACAAACCCGTTACCTCGTGCCTGATGCCTTTGGGTGATCTCCACGGAAAACACCTGGTTACCATTGAGGGATTGAACATGGATCACCTTTCGCCGGTGCAACAGGCAATCGTTGATGAAGGAGCCACACAATGCGGTTTTTGTACACCGGGCATTGTTGTTTCACTGACAGGCTATTTGATGAAAGATAACGTAGCAATAAATGAAGAGGGGGTAAAGAAGACACTCAGCGGACACCTCTGTCGTTGCACAGGCTATCGTTCCCTGAAGCAAAGCGCATTTTTCATGAAGGGTACCGTTGAAGGTCGTACGGGAATAGATACCCTCGTCGCAAACAGAATGATTCCCGATTATTTCCCCAAAATTCCCGATCGTCTCCGCAAGATGCAATCTTCCGGCTTTGGGGCAAGTGAAAAACCGACAGACTACTTTATAGCCGGCGGCACCGATCTCTACATACAAAAGGGAGAATTATTGCCGGAATCTAAGGTGTATCTGTTGAATTTGCATCCTAAGATGAAAGCCATATCAAAAAAGAACGGATACCTACATATCGGGGCGCTTACAACTTTTGAGGAATTTGCGAATCATCCTGATATAACGAATACGATCCCTGACATTCAGGCGTATATGTCCCGCATAGCCTCCCTGCAGATTCGTAATCGCGCCACACTTGGAGGAAACATAATCAATGCTTCACCTATAGGGGATACGACAATCCTTCTCCTGGCGCTGGAAGCCGTATTGGTTCTGGAAAATGATGCGCAAAGCCGAACCGTCCCAATTACAGCCTTTTTCAAGGGATACAAACAACCCGACAAAATACCATCAGAAATTTTGACAGATATTTTAATACCAGAGTTCCCGTCAAATACGAAAATTAATTTTGAAAAGGTTTCCAAGCGGAAATATCTGGATATTGCATCGGTTAACAGTGCAATGAAAATTCGCAGTGAAGATGGCATCATTCGTGAGATTGGTCTGTCAATGGGGGGTGTTGCTCCGGTCCCCCTGTTTTTAAAGGCAACCTCTCACTATTTCACCGGTAAACAAGTTTGCCGAGACGTAGTTGAAGGCGCTTTTCCCATTATTCAGCAAGAAATTTGTCCAATCAGCGATATCAGAGGTAGCGTGGATTACAAAAGGCTTTTGGCCCGTCAACTCATCATTGCTCATTTTACAAAACTTTTTCCGGAAAGAGTAGCGGTGAGGGATTTTTATGAAACATATTGACGCTGTCTCCCACACACGGGGTGAATCTCAATACGTGGACGATATGCCGCAGCCTTCAGAGATGTTGTTCGCCGCCGTATTTTCTTCTCCGGTAATGCATGGGAAAATCATGGCGCTCCATGTTCAAGACGCATGTTCAATGGATGGAATTGTTGCGGTACTGACTTCAAAGGATATTCCCGGCGAAAATCAAATAGGACCGATTATTCAGGATGAAGAACTGCTTGCCAGCGCGGAGGTTTGTTATGTGGGACAACCGGTGGCATTGGTAATAGGAACGAGTCCTGAAATTGCCAGAAAAGGCGTCAGAAAGATTACCCTAGACATCGAACAACTTCCTGCTATTACCGATCCGAAAGAGGCGTTTTCGAAAGGGAACATCATCGGTTCACCCAGAACCTTTATTCTCGGCGATGTAGAAGCAGCCTGGAAAAAATGCGATCTCGTTTTAGAGGGTGTTTGTGATATTGGAGGACAGGAACACGTTTACCTGGAAACGCAGCGGGCGCGTGCAATTCCGCTTGAAGAAAACAATCTCTGCATTTATTCCGCTACGCAGGGTCCGTCTGCAGTACAGAGGCATGCGGCAAAGGTATTAGGATTGCCGGCTCACAACATCGAGGTTGATGTGAAACGATTGGGAGGGGGTTTTGGCGGTAAGGAGGATCAGGCAACACCATGGGCTTGCATGGCGGCGCTTGCAGCATGGCATACCAAAAAACCGGTAGAACTGGTGCTTGGGCGAGCGGATGATATCAAAATGACAGGGAAGCGTCACCCGTATAAATCAGATTTCAAAATTGGCGTGACCAAAGAAGGTAAAATACTGGCATATGAGGCAAGCCATTACCAGAATTCAGGCGCTACAGCGGATTTATCACCTGCTGTTTTGGAACGGACGCTGTTTCACAGTACGAATAGTTATTTTATACCGAATGTGAAAATTTTTGGCGTCTGCTGCCGCACCAATCTGCCGTCGAATACCGCTTTTCGCGGCTTCGGCGCTCCACAGGGAATGTTTGTCATTGAAAGCGCTATTGCAAAAGTTGCAGAGAAACTGGGGATTCCACGCGAAGAAATTCAGGCCAAAAATCTGCTTAAGGAAAACGATCTGTTCCCCTATGGACAACGAGTCAGAAACTGCAGGAGTCTGTTGACATGGAATAAAGCAGTGGAAAAATACAAACTGAGTGAAATTCGTAAAAGGGCGGAGAACTATAACAAAACTCACTTTGAGATAAAAAAAGGTATAGCAGTGATGCCCATTTGCTTTGGCATCTCATTTACCACGACCTATATGAATCAGGCGAGCGCATTAGTCCATGTATACACAGACGGCAGCGTAAGTGTTTCTACCGGTGGAGTGGAGATGGGACAAGGATTAAAATCAAATATTGCGAGTATCGCCGCAAAAGGGTTCGGAATAAGGGACACTCGCATTAAGATTGAAAGTACCAATACCACCCGGGTTGCCAATATGTCGCCCAGCGCTGCCAGCGCTACCACTGTTTTAAATGGAAATGCCGCATTGATAGCGATTGGACAGGTGCTGGATCGTTTAAAATCCATGGTTGCCAAAGAACTTGGTGTTCAGGAGAAAGGAAGAATCACCGTCGTCAACGAAAAGGTTCTCTGCGATGGACGTGAAACAGACTGGACGTGGGATCGGCTGGTGCAAACTGCGCACCTGAATCGCATCGATCTTTCTGCTCACGGGTTCTTTGCGACGCCTGAAATATATTTTGATAAGATAAAGGGAAAGGGGCATCCGTTTGCCTATCATATTTTTGGGACAGCAATTATTGAGGTAACGCTGGATTGTTTGCGAGGTACGTATGATATTGATTCTGTCAAGATCGTGCACGATTTGGGCAGACCACTGAGTGAACTTGTGGACAGAGGCCAAATTGAAGGCGGCCTG
>VGXX01000269.1 GCA_016873155.1 Planctomycetota bacterium
AATGTATTCAGTATCATATACAATCTCCTTTATAGTATTACCCGTATTGTCAAAAGTTTAATTAATTTAAGAAAAGCTGTAATCCCATTTTTCTCAATTGATGCTGACCTTCCTTCATCTTTTGATAAACAGACGCCCATGATCTTTTTGCATAGATAATAGGAATCCCTTTATTATCGGCAGACTTCTTAATTTTGTAAGCCAAGTTGTGGTTCACAAAGTCGCACAGCATGATAATAAAATCCATCGTTTCCGGAATTCCGTCGCGGATCTTTTGCCCACTCCTACCCGTTAAGTGCCGAACCTCGTTCACTCCGAGTTTATCAAGCTCTTTGGGGATACTCCCTAAATGGTCGCCACCAACAATAAGCACTGACATTTTTTACCCTCCTTATTAAAGGTTATACATGTAACTGAGACTCAGTCTCACTATAATATTAAAAAAATTTAAAATGTCAACACAATTTTAAAATTTATCTTTTTAAATTCATTAGCGGAAAACGTCTTATTCTATTTTGTTGCTTTATCTTCAATTGCCTTTAGGCGTCGCAACTTCTCTGCCTCATCCTGTATGCGGGTCAGGTTTCCCATAGTTTGGGAAGAACCCCACCACCAGCTTATGTCCTGCTGTGCATGGGCAGTCCCCTTGTAACCCTGCAGGTGGTTCCAGAACCACATCTCAACATACTCCCTCTCTATACCGCTTGGATTTCCGTCTTTTTGAGTAAATATTGCATAGACACCAAGAACCGGGCCTATAACCGGCAGGTGTCCGTTCGTCTTTTTAAAAAGATTATAAACCTCCGGACCCAATTTATCAGGTCCTAGCATTTTGATTATTAAATCGCTTAAGGGAAAAGGCGGTCTTTCTTCCGGAGAGGGCTTGACCATGTCTTTCGTAAAGAGGTCTTCCAAAATGAACTGTGCCTCATCTATTCTCTTCCACGATTCAAACATATATTGATCCAGCGTCTCCAGCCACATGCCTGAAAACCGGCTGCTATGGCATTTGCTGCACAATTCCACCCAATGACGACGCTTCGCTATGCTTTCAGCAGAATAGATTTCAATTTTTCTATCCATAGGTGGTATTGTAATACCGTAAGGAAAATCTTTCAGGCTCGACTTAAATTCCACCTCTTTTGGAGGCACAACTCCCATACGCCAGATGCCCTTTGTTTCCACATTCATCTCCCACCGGCCTCTACCCACATACATATGGCAGTACTGGCACGTAGGAGCGGGATAATCTACACCCGGAACAACCTCAGAGAGTTTCTTTTCCCAGTTCCATTGTGCTCCATTTGTCTTGTAAATGATACCCCACTTGGAATGTTCATAACTCTCCCAGTCGGGATGGTCAGGCCCCATATGGCAGCCGGAGCACACTTCAGGACGGCGTGCTTCGGCAGCCGAAAAGCGGTGGCGTCCGTGACAGTCGTCACATGAAGACATATTCTGATGGCACTGGTCACACCCCACCATAGAATAACCTTCACCGCGCCGGTAGTTTTCAACATACCACGGCACCGATACCGTTGCCTCCCAACTTTGTGTATGATTAGGCCTGCCATGATCCCTGCCCTTCGCAAACTCCCCGGCCTGCTTCGGATGACAGGCACCGCAAGAATTATCAGCCGTAGGCATGAACAGTTTTTTGTGATCGTGACCGTGACAATAGGAACAATAAACGCCATCTTTTGTACCCGGTTTCCAGTTGTCCAGGACTTTTCCGATATTCTGCTCAATTTCCTGCGTCTCCATAGCAACTTCCGGATTCTTCTTTGGATTGGCATGGTTCGACAGCTTCCACTGCGCAACGATGCCCGGTGACGCTTCTTCATGGCACTCCACGCACTGGTCAGGTCGATATCGTTCCAAAAGCCTTTCATAATCAGGACTTTCAGGCGGACTGTAGTGTCTCGTAGGATTAAAATAGGTATAAAAGGGGATCGGTTTATAGGCACCACCCCAGGGACCGTCACCTTTTTCTGTACCCACAAATTTTTCATACATCTCTTTCAGCAAGGGATCCGGATAAGTAAACGTGCCAGGAGTCACATCGAGGATAGGCGGTAATGTTGTTTGAGGTTTTTTTGTTTCTTTCTCCACCACAAATATTCCAAACATCCCGTTCATCATGTGCTCATGAAAATGACAGTGGAAAATCCAGTTGCCAGGTCCAACATTTTCACCGGCAACAAAATCCAGGACGTATGAAGTAAAAGGCGCCAGATCGACGTTATCGATCAACTGCCCGCTTGCACTGTCCACCCAGCGGTGTCCATGGGTATGAAAGGTATGCATCTCTTCAGCGGAGTTTATGAGATGAAACCTTACCCTCTCTCCCATCTGCGCCTTCCACATCAGTCCGGGAAATGCGGAACTATCTCCATTCATAAACTCCATATCACCGGACTTGTCGTTGAAGGTTTCATATTCCTGCCCATTGACATGAAATGTGTGCATGAAGACCACAAATTCCTTGTCAGGCGGGTTGGAATTGTCCTCTTTGGGTTCTATAATAAGCGCCCCCCATAACCCTCTGTACAATCCTTCATCCCCACCCATTTCAAATGCGTGGGTGTGATAAAACCACGTTCCCGGCGTGCCTGTCGTGTCCCACTCAAAAATCCTGGATTCCCCTGGCATCACGATGCTTGCTGGATTTCCCGCTATGTGGGCGCCGTCGTTGGCAACTGTATACTTTACACCATGTGGATGGACAGAGGCAGGGACCGTTAACTTGTTGGTGAAGTGAATCCTGATCTTTGTCCCTTCTCTCACCTTTATTGTGGGGCCGGGTACGGTGGGGTTTTCTCCCTTCAGACAATATCCCCAGGCATCAAAAAATACTCCTGGCCTCAGCTCTATCGCTAAAGGTCTCGCTTCCATCTCCAGATTGACAACCCCATCCTTTCCTATAAGGCATGGAATTTCAGCATATCCCACCTTGAGAATGAGGAAAAGACACACGAACACAGAAAGAAGGAAAAACCTTGATTGCCTTAGCATAAGCGACTTCCTAGCCTGGATAAACCAGAAAGAATTTTAGATTTACGACCACTATTCCAGCGTGCAGATAGCCTGCGGACATTTGATTCTAAGCACAGAACTCCCCACAACCCTGAATCTGTGGTTCAGATCCTGAGGGCCCCAGTACTCTACCTTGAAATTTGTACCTACTGCCAAATCCAGGTTCTGCCTGCCCACTGCCACAACAAGCGCAACGTCCTTTTTGAATACGGGGCTTTGATGAACGCCGCCTTTTACTAATTCCTTTACCCCATCTATTTCCAATTTTCCCGTGCGCTCATAGACTTTGTGGAGAAGGGCGTAGAGTCTGGGGCTTACTACAAGGGCGTAAGGCGGAACAAAACCCAAACCCCGCAGCTTCTCAACGGCCGATACTACATCCTGAAAACCATTCCCGATTACCGACCAGTCG
>VGXX01000270.1 GCA_016873155.1 Planctomycetota bacterium
GTAACAGGATCTCTTAAAATACCTAGAAATTGTTTCGTGAGGTCTTTGTATATTAGTTTAACAGGTATCTCTCTCACCCGCAAGCCCAACTTCCACGCCTGTAGCCACAACTGCAACGGCATTCCATATCCATGCTCAGTCAAGTGCATCAGCTTCAATTTTTCAACCTTATACGCCTTAAAACCACAAAATGCATCCGTTACGTTGAATCCCGTAATCATATTTATAATGCCTGTAATTTCTTTATTAATGAGATATCGCTCCTGTGGAAATTCATTGTCCGGCCTTGCAGGAAAATAATATCTGGATCCCGATAGAATATCGCAATCATAAAATGGAATTTCTTCCAAAAATAGCGAAATTTCGTCAGGCTCATGCTGCCCGTCGCTGTCAATCGTTAACAAGTAATCATATCCATTTTCTGTTGCAAATGTGAATGCATCTATAATTGTCTTGCCATAACCAAGATTTCTTGGATGTGTGATTACGTGAATATTCCTAAAATTTATTAATTCTTTGTGGAGACCATTGGTCGAGCCATCATCTATGACTAGTATATCTAGGTGAAAGTTATTAACCCTTTGGATAATATCGCGCACATCTGCTTCATTAAAAACAGGTATAGCAACAAGAATTTTATTTTTATACATAGTATTTAGTTATTTACTCTCAGGAATTAAAACGGAAGAACTGCATGCATTAGAGACTTGTGCTTATTTTTAATGCTTCCACCGTGTTTCGCAACAACCTCACCACTGTAACAGGCCACAATCCGCAAGACACAGGGGTAACATACGAAGCAACCTCTTTGGCATTTGCAAATTCAACATCTCCCACGGTCTTCATTTGTGGATCGTTATTCAATATACTTTATGCGTCATATCAAAGCTGCTTCTTTTGTATCAGCAGGAATTTTACAATTTGATAATTATAGAAAAACATTGAATCACATAGCAAGGAAAAACCCATCACGATTAACACTTTCATTGCTATTAAAGTATTGACATACCCCGTCATACCTGATAAAATTTGCAAAAATTCTAATATAGTTTTCCTCCCATATACAGAGATAGGGTAAAGTAAAGGCACGTCTTTCATGTCGAATATGGCGAATCGCAGCCAACTATTATTTGCCGATATGGAACAACTCCTGTCTATACACGATTGCTGGTTTATGGAAGGGAATCAACTCATATTGGATACAAGTGTTTCATTCGCATTAAATAATCCGAGGTAATAAATTGAGGGTAATTGTTGCTAAAACTGCTGGATTCTGCATGGGTGTACGACGTGCGATGGACATCCTTTTGGATGCTGCAAATGAAAAAAGCGACGGCAAAGTTTATACCGACGGTCCCCTGATTCACAATCCTCAGGTGCTTGAATACCTGGAAAAAAGAGACATCCACGTCGTTAGTGGTCAGACAGACCTTTCTCAAAGCACGGTTGTCATCAGGGCGCACGGAATTACGCCTACCCGTAGAAAAGAAATTGAAGATTTGGGCGCAAAGGTCTGTGACGCTACCTGCCCCCACGTAATGAGAGTTCAATCCATCATCAAAAAGTATGCAGCACAGGGTTATTCAACCGTGATAGTTGGTGATAAAGGCCACGCAGAGGTTATTGGTTTACTGGGATACGCTGAAGGCAAAGGTCATGTCGTACAGGAATTGGATGAAATTGAACATCTGCCGCCAATGGACAAGGTTTGCGTTGTTGCGCAAACAACCCAGGACAGGCGCATGTTTAAAGAGGCCATCGACCGGCTTAAAAAACGATATTCAAATTGTGAATCTTTTGAAACAATCTGCAGTTCGACTTACAAACGACAGGATGAAATCATCAACCTCAGTAAAACGGTTGACGCCATGATTGTTGTTGGCGGGAGGGGAAGCGCCAATACTACCCGGCTTGTTAAGATATGCGAATCCCAGGGAACACCCACATTTCACGTCGAAACCGATGCCGAGTTGGACATCAGCAAGTTCAAGGATTTTAACACTATTGGCGTAACCGCAGGCGCTTCAACACCAAACTGGATGATTAAACGGGTTGTTGAAAAGATACGATCCTACAAGGTCAACAGATACGAAAAATTATTATTTGTACTAAGGAGCATTGCCAGTTTTTTTATTGGAAGCTGTACCTACGTAGGGTTAGGCGCTGCAAGTATGTGTTATGCAAGCACGGTGTTACTCGGTATTCAGCCCCGATTAAGCTTTTGCCTGATTGCGGCTCTCTTCATATTCTCCATGCAAGTATTGAATCACTTCGCCAACAAAGAAGCCGTGGCTCTCAATGAACCTGCAAGGGCAAAATTCTACGAAAGGAAACAGCACCTCTTTGTCGGTCTTGGCGCTGCCGGGGCAGTGGCATCTTTTATTTTGGGATTTATGCTGAGTAAGTCCATTTTTTTCTGCATCTTCCTTGCAAGCCTCTTCGGTATTTTTTACCGATTGGAAATAATACCAAAGAGTTTGTCTAAAATTATCCGTTACAGGAGTCTTGAACAAATACCGGGATCAAAAGAGATTTTTTACAGTATTGCGTGGGCCGTTAGCACGGCGCTCATACCTTTCCTTGGGACAAGAAAAAGCTTTATCCCGTCTTTTGCCATTGCTATCGCATTTGCATTCAGCATTGCATTTATCAGGGCTGTAGTCCTTGATATTCGCGATATTCAGGGCGACCGCATCCTGGGAAAGGAAACCATTCCCATTGCAATCGGAAAAGAACGAACAAAAACGATTCTTATTATCCTTACGGCGTCAGTCGCCGTTCTCCTATTTGTAAGTTCACTCGTTGGGTGGACTACTACCTTGGGGTATTATTTACTCCCCTGTGTTGCTTATGCCTTCGGTTATCAATATTTGTTTCAAAAACGAATGGTATCTGAAGGTCTATTGCTCGAGACTATTGCCGACTTCAATTTTATATTTACAGGCATTATCGCCTTTGTGTGGAAATCCAGTCATTTTTGAGTTTTATAGGTAAACTATGGAAGAAAAAAAATTGGGAATGATTGCACAATTTAAAAAAGACGTCAGAAAAAGGATGTTGACGGGTTTGTTGTTAATCCTGCCGGTTTATGTTACCTATTTTGTCGTAAAATTTCTCTTTGGTTTCGTTGGAGGAACTCTTTCGCCGGTTATTAAAAAGATATTGCAGTTTTACGGAGTCGCCCTACCGAAATCTTCTCTTGATGAATTTATTATTACCTTCCTCGGCCTTATTCTTACTTTTATTTCATTGTATTTTATTGGTATCTTTGCCGCTAATTTCGTTGGCAAGTCCATCATCATTTATTTTGAAAACCTGTTAACAAAGACCCCAATCATTAAAAATATCTATTCGTCCGTAAAACAAATAATCCACTCGGTAAGCTTGCCGGGCAAACAAGCCTTTAAACGCGTGGTTCTCGTTGATTTTCCAAAAGAAGGCACAAAAT
>VGXX01000271.1 GCA_016873155.1 Planctomycetota bacterium
TCCCGAACAACCTCCACCAAAGGTTTATGCGTCAGGGCGGGTTGGTATGTAGTGCCGACCTTTTTATACGACCCCTTGATTTTACTGGCTCAGCGGGTTATCTACCCCTCGAATTGCGAAAGTCGGGTTAATGCAGGGAGATATTTTCAGCTACCATAGGGTTACATTCTCCCCCCAAACAGGTCTATACATTTTGGGGTATTGTAAAATTTTATAAAAAAAGTACAACTAAGCGCATGGAGAGTAGGGGAGATAGCTTATCTTAAAAGCAGAAAAAGAAATACCTCATTTATGAAAAAGAATCTAATCATTTTTATAACCACAGCAAGTATTTTAATGTTTATTTTTGATTGTCGTGTAATTATTGCAGAAAATTTCGGCCATGATACAACCCAAAGAAAGTATGTTCAACAGTCTCAAGGCAAATCCGGCAATAGCGATAAAAAACAGAAAAAATATTCTTCTGAAACAATAATAATCAAATACAAAGACGGCATACAAGAGGCGAACGCAGAATCAGTCTTGGCTGATATTGGTGTAGAGGTGAAGAAAAGATGCAAAAAAACTGGGATGACCATACTCAAGGTAAAAGATAAAAATAAGACAGTAGATTCAATGATTAAGGATCTCAATGAATCTCATCTTATAGAATATGCAGAACCGGATTATGAAGTACAGGCGGATGTATCTCCAAATGACCCTTCTTTTGGCAATCTATGGGGCTTGCACAATACGGGTTCTTCCGGCACGGTGGATGCCGATATTGACGCCCCGGAAGCGTGGGATGTTACTACGGGGAATTCAAATGTTGTTGTGGCGGTAATTGACACCGGTGTGGATTATGCCCATGCGGACCTTGCCGCAAATATGTGGAAAAATCCCAACGAAATAGCTGGGAATAACACCGATTTATACGACCCCTTGATTTTACCGGCTCAGCGGGTTATCTACCCCTCGAATTGCGAAAGTCGGGTTAATGGTGCTGTTATGGTTTAATCCGAACAAATGTCAAATTTATCTTTTAAAGTTTTTACCATGGGATAATACAGAAAATTATTCGTTATTATTTTTCTTTACATTTTTATTTATGAAAGTGGGTGTTAAATGATACGTAAGAAATTTACAATTTTTTGTGCGCTATTAAGTATTGCTGTGTTTCTTATTTTTATCGCTAAAAACGCTATGGCGGTTACCACATACGGCACACTTGGCAACTTTGATGTTATTAATGATACGGGAGGTGATTGCCATGGATTCGAGATTGAATTGGAAGGCATTTCTCCTTCAGATGTAGTGTATACATTCGGTGCTCCATATCAGCGTTACGGAGACCCTGTAGTTGTATATAATTCCACAAATACGGGAGCAATTGTTCGATACACTGCTTTGTATGATTCCAGCAATAGCACATGGAGCGCTGCAACTCCTTATACACCGTCATGTAATCTGGTTGCGTCAGGGCATTCGTGCTGGACAGGTGGTGTATCCAATCCGAACGATTATTATAGTTGCGGTTGCGATCACTTCGGCGTCTCATTGATCAAATCTCCTACAAAGACAACGTATCGGTGGCTGATCGAAGGTTCAACTCCTGGCACATTAACACCTTTTGGCAGTGATGTTGCTCTCCCTGCGCCGTCATGGAATGTTATTCCTCCTGCCGTGCCGGCTGCTCAACCGCAAGTGTTTGTTGCTATTGTTGCTCCTGAACCTGAAGGAAGTGATGAATTTGGTGAAGCGCTCTGGGTTAAAATATTCAAGACCGAGTTGGAAGATGGACTCCGGGAAGACGATCTTGTTCATCTTGTTATTGATGATGCGGATATTGATATAGTTCCTGATGAACCGGGGGAAGTGGAAATTGAGTGGACACTATTGCAACAATCAACGGAAGATGAGGGAGAGCAGGAATTCGGAGGGGAGGTTGGCGAGGGTAACGAAGCAGTCAGCAGGCGGTTTGAATTTTATAGATATATAGGTGAGTACGATCCTGAGACTCACGAGGCGTTGTGCGATAATCCTGATGACTGCCCTGAAGCCGTTGGAGACTTTGTTGGTGATCAAAATGTAGCTATCGACCTTGCAGGTTTGTTTGAGATACCTGCAGAACCAACACCATCTCCAACTCTGGTGTCATCACCGACGCCGGTGAGCAGCCCTAAACCCACAGAGCCGCCCAATGCGATTGCCTTGAGTTCATTTGAAGCAAAGGCTGATGATGATGGCAGCGTAATCATTACCTGGGAAACGGCTACAGAGGTTGATAATGCCGGTTTTAACCTTTACCGCGCAAAACGAAGGGAAGGTTCATATGCCAGGATAAATGAAAAACTTATCGAAGCAAAAGGCGATGCTACTTCTGGCGCAGCATACAGTTATAGGGACGTTGTTGATCACGCTGGCGGATATTTCTATAAGTTGGAGGATATTGACACAAATGGTGAAAGTACCATGCACGGGCCGATAAAGGTAAGAGTAAATGTATTGGAATAAGGCGGAAAACATTTTTTGATAAATTTTCGGGATGCTTTATCTATTATTGCTGATGGATAAATAGAGACTATTTTCAGAATCACAAAACTATAGAGCCTGCGCATAAACTAAAAAACCCTGATAAATAAAGGAGAGCCGGTGTAACAAAGGCAGTAAGAATTTGTAAAAAGCGCCAGCAAGTCAATACCACCCGCATAGGTGGTGGTATTGACTTATTTATATGTATCTGATGATAGGCATTCATTCATTTCTTTATCCCTCTTGCCCTCTTTTCCGCCGCTGGCGGGGGTGAACTTAATGAAAAGAACTTATGTGGATAATTTATGTTCAAGACAAATTTACTGAGGAAGCTGTTTACACCGAGAAGAACGACGTGTGTGTGGGTTGAGGAAACGAAACCCAACAAATCGATTATTCCAGTCCTATATTTTCATCAAAAATGTATTTCATCACCTGCTCCCCAATCGTATCCATAAACGCCTTGCTTTCCATAACGATGAAAACTGGAATGTGGCCAATCAATGGGTGATTTTACCAAACCATGTATAACAGGATTGAAATGAATATATTCGATATGTTTTGCAAAATCAATCTCGTTCCTGATCTGATGTTCCCAAAAATGCCGCTGCCAGATTTCTTGCTCACCTTATAAGTGATACATTTTCTTTGTGATCTAACATTCTCTTTCTCTTGTATGTTACCACAGAAAAAAAGAATATCGTTCCTTGTGCTTATGATTTCCGAGAGTGTATTATTCCCTTACACAGTTATATTACCTGAATCTTGCACCAAATAGACCGCTCCCGTGAGGGCGGTGAAATTTGTTGTATTCGTATCAAAACGTAACCATCACCCCTGCCAAAAAGTTTTTCCTATTTGTTTTTTCATCACTTTTTCTCGCAAGGATACATATTTTTGTTTATGAAAAATGT
>VGXX01000272.1 GCA_016873155.1 Planctomycetota bacterium
AGTCTCTGCCCATCCATCTACCAAGCCGTGTTTTTCCCAATTGACGTGATGCACAGCTATGAAGATTCGAGGTCTAACCTTGCGGGTTGATGCTTTGCCTATATTTGCAAGATGTGTTCCGATCTTGTCGATCTGTTCTTCTAATGAATTGTAAAATGCCATTGGATGAGTTTGTTGAGTTGTTCTGGAAGATTTTCCAGCATCATTCGTGGTTATATTTATAAATTTATCATGTGTAACATATACATATTGGTTCTTGTCCAGGGATGACTTTGAAAGATATGTGGACATCACCCGTATGATTTCATCTGCCCGGTGAGTATAGGTATGGCGTGCTAATGCCTCCGCACAGCCTCGCATAGCAATCGTATCCCGCTCTTTTGTGTGATCTAAATAGTATTCTATTTTGTCACGGAGTTCGTCAAACGTCTCAAACTCAACGAGGTGTTCATATGAGAAAGGGTTCTCTTCAGAAAGCCGTTCGGTGAGGAGAAACGATCCGCAGCCAAGCGCCTCAAAAACACGGGTCTCCGTATCTTTGTGATCCTCGGCATGAATGTTCAATACTATTTTGCTTCTGTTAAATAACTGGACAAGTTCTCTGCCAAAGGCATTTGCAATCGTCACATTGAAGTTGGACAGGAGTTTCTCTAATAGTATTTTTCTCCGTGGTGTTATCGAACCCACAAAAAGGATATCGATATCTCGCTTTATGTCAGAATTCATTCTATGAATGGTTTCATCAAATCCACTGAGCAAAATAGAGCATCTATCTCGTTTTATCCAACCGTATGATACCGCAGTCTCGATACACCTTTTGGTACGGAAAAAGATATGGTCAAACAGCCCGGATGAGAGCAATCTGTCCTGATCCCTGCACCGGCTCACTAGTTCACTTGCCCAAAAAAATCTGGGAACCCGAACAGACTCAATCAGGTCGATAGGAAAATAATCGCCTCTTTGCAATAAGAAAACATCGTATTCTGGCAACTCACTGAATAAACTGTGCAGTTTATCACGATGCTTTCGGTAATCAATGCAGTGGGTGGTATGTCCACGGTTACGAAATCCCCTATCTACAAAAACCTCCGCTCCCCATCCAGCATTGCATTCAATTACATTGACATATAATATCTTCATCTTTAAGCGCTGTATGAAAAGTAGGAATATTGGGTTTCGATACGCTTTTTGTGCTGATATGTGGGTGTTCGGACTGGACAATGTGTATTATTTCATTTAGTCTTTTATTCAAATCGTTGTAGGTATTAATACCATTCCTTGCATTTTGCTGCATTTTGTGAATCAACTCTGGATTTTTAGCCAGAAAATGCATCTTAAAAGCCAGATCATTAACATCTACAATTTCCTCTGGAAAGGAGATGCCATCCTCTCTGGTGACCCTTTCAGCGACTTTGACCAGCAGGCCATTATGGTCATTTTGTACAAATTCATTCATTGGCGGCGCGTCAGTAGCAACGGCTGGAAGCCCACACGCCATTCCCTCCAGTAAGGGCAGTCCCAGCCCTTCCAGTTTGGAAGGAAAAACAAGGATACGGCCTTTATGATAAAGACCCGGCGCTGGAACAGTTTCAACATGATAGGTTATGCGCGGATTATTTTTCACGATATTCACCACTTCGGGAGGAAGTTTTTCCAGTTCGGTTTGCGCATGGATAAAGAGGGTGGCATCAGACAAATGTCGGGATACCGCTTCAAATGCAAGGATGATAGCGGGCGTCATTTTGCGGTAATTTATACCCAACCATCCGGCATTATGAAAAAATGTGTATTTCCCATTTCCATCGTTTCGTGGTTTAAAGAGTTCGGTGTCAATTCCCCAGCCTATATAATGGGCGTTACAAATACCATTAACCAGATTAAATGTTCTTTTTGTTGAACAAAGTACGGCATTGTAAAGACTCATGTAAGGATTCCAATCTTCCTTATAATAATCGAGATAGGTTAATATCTTTGTTGAAGCTTTCGCTGCCATAACAAGATTCCAGTCGTACTCTTCGTTAAATATGATCATGTCGAGATTATTACCCCTGATCCACTGGGTAAGGACATCGGGAGGGATTTGATAATCCGGATGGGTAGTTAGATTGGGGACATCCCAATATCCCTGAACTTCCAATTTTGGCTGACCAAAGACTCCACCCGTACGGGCAAAAACAAAGGTCTCATGGTTTTTCGCAATAACGTCCCGCAGGGTTTTTGTCACATAAGATTGTCCGCGTTCGAACCAGATGCTTACAAAACCAATTTTTAAACGTTTATTGTTAGAACCAGCCTCAGCAGATTGTTTGAAAGATTGTGGCTGTATCATCTGTAATTTTAGCTGAACTTTCTCCAGGTTGTTTTTAGCTTCTTTGTAATCGGGTTCAATGGATAACGACTTTTCGAAATATTTATTCGCTTCGTCAAACACGTTAATGGTGAAATACAAGACGCCTAAATTGTTGAAAGCTGATGCGTCATTTGGGTCTAATTCAATCGCCTTTTTCAGGCAGGTAATGGCATAATGAAATTGTTGAGTTTGGTAGTATATTACGGCTAGATTATAATAAGCGCTGAAGAAAGAAGGGTCGGTTTCTATAGCCTTTTTACAAGCTTCAATAGCTTCTTCGCAGAGACCGTTTTCCATGAAAAGCTTTGCTTCGTCGAGATATTTTTGAGCTGTGGCTATTGGCATAATAAGAATGCTATGTGGAGTAATAAGACGATAAATAAATGAATATTATTTACAGTTACCCACAAAAGAGCAATATCTATACCAAAAGCGAGCAAACTTGGCTCCTTCTGTGGGTAGTTAATTGGATTGTATACTAAATTTCACCTGTAATTGTCATTTCGACCAAAGGGAGAAATCTTGAAGATTCCTCGCTCCGCTCGGAATGACAGACGAATGGGAGATTTCATCCCCCTTTGTGACCAAAGGTCATGGACGTTTCATTTTATATAAGCGGGTCTACGGCAGGGGCGGGTTAAGCCTGTCCTGAGTGTACGAAGAGCGGAGCGAATCCATCATTTATAAATACAGTGAAGGTGGATTCGGCGTAAAAACCAACGCCTTAATCCACCCTACTCATAGTTTGATCCTAATTTCTCTTCATGGGCAAATAAATACTGTTGAAATATTAAACATTTTCGTATCTTAGTATATTGAATATTTAAACAGTATGCGGGTGATTCTATTTCGTCAACAAACAACTGTTGCCTTATTTTTCATATACCACTCAATCGTTTGCATTAGTCCTGCTTCAAGACACGTCTTCGCCTTAAATCCAAATTCTTTTTCTGCCTGTGTCGTATCTAGTCTTCTTCTCGGCTGTCGCCGGGGTT
>VGXX01000273.1 GCA_016873155.1 Planctomycetota bacterium
AATGTTATGGATAAAGGCGATAATTTAATAGCCTTCGTATATAAGATAAGGGCAGTAATTTCGAGCGGTAGTAAAATGATTACGACAATAAAAAAATTTATGTCTAATCTGGGAATTTCTATAAAGGGAAGGATTAACAGCAAAAAAGGCGCTGCAAACCCGACATGCACCCAGGCAACGAGGTACTCGTTACTCTTAGCAAGTGATTTCTTGGAGAGCGCATCGGCCGAAGCTGAAAAAAAGGCACAAAGCAGAGATAATATGAACCAATTCAAGGCAAATCATCAGGAAAATAAGTTTTTAAAACCGTATCATAATTCAATATAAGTTTTTGCATTTTATATAGAAATACGGTCATATTTTCAACATAAATCCTGCCGATTTTTGTTTGACATCCACTATATCATACGATAGGATGCCGGCAATTGTAGAATAGGGACAAAAATAACTGTTATGTCAAATAAATTGACAAGGCTTTCAGTTTAAATTATATTCGAATGAGTGTATCGAGTAATTTGAATGGGGATTAAAATGATTACCAAAGAGAAAGTAAAAAAAGAAATAGATAAAATGCCGGATGATTTAGTGCAAGAAGTTTTTGAGTTCATAAGTAACATCAAAACAACAAAAATAAGAAAAGGGAAACTTCATACTTATAGACTTAAAGGTAAATTTGACAATTTAGATATCCGTGAAAGTGCCTATGAGTAAAGTTCTTCTGGATACCAATGTCTTGATTTATTCAATCGATGAAGAATCAAAATATTTCAAGAAGGCACAAAACTTAATTTCTGAACAAAATATAGATTTATTTACTACTTCTAAAAATTTATCTGAATTTTTAGCCGTCATTACCAGATTCCCAGGAAACTCACTCACATTAGAAAATGCTTTAACGGTACTTCAAGATTTTAAAACCATTTTTACTATACTGTATCCTAACGAAAAATCTTATAAGATATTCATAGATTTACTCAAAAAATATGAACCGACAGGTCTTCAAATACATGATTTTGAAATTATCAGCATTGCATTAGCCCACCAAATAGATAATATTGCTACCTTTAATATACAAGATTTTAAAAGAGTTGCAGAAGTAAAGTTGTATTCTATATAAATATACTTGGCAGAACAAGCGTTTGCAGCCGACCGCGAGCAACTTACACAACTGCCACAGGATAGGAGTGAGGTTTCTTATGCCGATCCGCATAAGACGTCATGATAACAAATACCAAGCGCCGCAAGTGGTCAAGTATACAGGCTTATCGTAGCGGCATTCGCTGTTTCAAAGGCGTGTTATATGGGTCAGAAACCGGTGATCCGCACACTATGCGGATCGGTCTAATTATTGTTCTGCGGATAAAATGGTTAAAAAGGAAGTAATAATGTGATGACTGACAGTATGAATCGTGCCAGAGTAAAAGTCTTGCTCGACAATGGAATTATTAGTCACGCCGAATTCGCTGAGCCAGCAAAAAAAACGAATGAGGTTCTGTGGGGTTCGCATAAAATTTTAAATCCCATTCTTGGTTTTAAAAGGAAACCTCCTCATGAAAACGACGAATACCAAAGACAAATAAATGCAATTTTTACCATTGGCAGGTTAATAAGAGAGGGAAGAATCTCGGCCTACACTTCAAATGAAATACGGTTTGAGTCATTTAGGCGCTCATGCATAATTAAAGCATTTTATGCATTAAAAGATTGTAATATTTCTAAATGTCCAACTCCTATAGAACGAAGTAAGTGCCGCAAAACTATATCTTTTAGTGAACATGTCTCGAAAGGTGGAAAAAAAGATAGAGCAAAGGGAGTTAATCTTGGAAGCGCAAACCAGATTCCATTTATGAAGTGGCTTCGGGACATTGAGGAGTCTGCCGTTCTTAGGATACTTGAACATCGTGAAAAATTAGACCTTACAGAATTTGAGGTGGAAAGTTTAAGAATGATAGAGTGGTACAAATTTATTTGTAGTAGATTTCGCAGTCTTGAAAATCTTCCTGATGCTTTCCATCTTTGGACGGCAGAGCGAAACCACATGAATGTATTTCTAACCTTGGAGAAAAAACTTCCCAATCTCGTCAAACAAATAAAAGAAGAGAAGAATAACAGATTAACTATAACTACGGAGGTGTTACAGCCAATAGAGTTTCTTTGCTGGATGGGAGTCCAAGAACCAGATGAAGTGCCGATTGAGTATGATAAATTTTACAATTATTTTGAAGTCGATTAGAAGCGCAGAACAAAACGACGGAGGTGACGCTTAACTGCGCATCTCATCTTTACGTTCTGCATGAAAGGAATTCATGGACTGGCTTTCACGACTATTAGATGTTCACAGATTACCCTTCAAGATTGTCTTGTGGGTGGCAGTCGTTTCAGGCGTCCTTGTGTTCGCTCCCAATGGATTCGTGCAGCAACTTGCGTTGGCTGATTTCATGAAGGCGTACAGGGCGCATATTGGCGTGATTTCCCTGGCATCTGGTGCGCTGGTCGCGATCAACGCATGTGCATGGCTTGTGGCAAAGGTCAGAGGAAGGACTGCTTACTGGAAATGGAAGAGTGAACTTGCGAGCGTACTCGGTAGCCTTGACCATGCCGAGAAGGCCGTCCTGCGCGAGTTTTACCTGCAGGGGAAGCACACTATTGAGTTACCGATGAATAACGCCACTGTTGTCGGACTCCGTAATAAAGGTATCATCACTCTCGTTGGCAAGTACGGGGAACACTCCCTGGCAGGCATGTTGTTTCCCTTTTGCATAAATGAAGAGGCCAGAAACATGATTACGATTGACATGCTTGACTTGCCCATGGGTGAACCCTCGGAGCAAGAGATCGCACGGCTGAAGGCGTCAAGACCAGATTTTGCCCGGGAGATCCAGAGACGAAAGGATTTGCTGAACTGGTAGCAGAACAAACGCATGCACCGGACGCGCTATCGCGCGCTGGTGATGCTTCACGTTAGCCCGATGAAATAACCTGTGACCAGAAACAAAGGATGTTGTGAATGAAACTTACTGACAACGAAAAACGAGAAATACTGAAACTTATTGAAGCGGATAAACCCCTCCCCGACAAATACCGTTTTATGCTCTTTGACGACAAGCGGGAAGTGGAACTGGTCTGGAACGGCAAAACAAGCGAAGTGACCAACATCGTTCTGCCCTTTCAGGTGATCGAACAGGTGGACGAACCGCGGAAGTCGAAATCGCTAATGGACGCTAATACACACGAATCGGGGAAAAGCATTCACACAGAAATCCGGCTGGGAACTTCCCAACGAAGCTGCGGC
>VGXX01000274.1 GCA_016873155.1 Planctomycetota bacterium
TATTGACAAAATATTCCCACCCTTTATACTAATTACATAATTACTAAATCACATAAATACCAATAAAGAACATATCTAAAGGAGATACAGAAATGCCTATTGTAAAAGTTATAAGAAACGGACAGATAACCCTACCGAAGGAATTTAGGGATGCTTTGGGAGTCAAAGAGGGGGACATTTTAGAGGCAGAAATGAAAGAAAACCGCGTGGTGCTAAAACCTAAATCTTTGATTGATAAAATTCCAGAATCAGAGTTCGAACTTTCAGAACAAGGAAAAACAAAAGTTAGAGAAGCCCTGGAAGATTATAAAAAAGGAAGAATGGATGGGCCTTTCCGTTCGGTAAAAGAAATGAAAAAATCCCTTTCGGGCAAATAAATGGATCTCTTTCCCACCAAAACCTTTCAAAGGGATTATGAGAAGTTACCAAAATTGATCCAAAAGCAGTTAGATCGCAATCTGGAATTTCTCCTGAAAAATCCCTATCACCCTTCTTTGGGAATTAAGAAGACAAAAGGAGAAGTTATTAAGGGTTATACCGGTGTATTTGAGGGAAGAATTACTAAAAACTATCGTTTTTTATTTTTAATCGAAACAGATTGTTACGTTCTTTTGCGTTGCGGCAAACATGATGAATTTTTTTAAAAGAACTAAGAGACATTGCCCCAATCCCACTCCTCAATCTTTTTGGACAAATTATGATCTGTCAGGTCGTACCTCAGCGGGGTGATGGAAATATAGCCCTCGTTGACGGCGGTAAGATCCGTTCCCTCCTCACGATGAATGGACTTATTCGTGCCCATTAACCAGTAATACGCCCTTCCGCCGGGATCTATGCGTTTATCAAAGGTCTCCTTGAAATCGTGGGCAAACTGCCGGGTAATCTTGATTCCCTTGATTTGATTGGAGGGGCGTGAGGGAATATTCACATTAAGCAAAGAGCCTTTGGGTAATTTATGTTTGATGATGCGTTCTATAACGCCTCTTGCCACCTTTGCCGCTTCTGCGACATCGGCATATTGGTCGGTAATTTCGAAGGAAACTGCAATCGAGGGGAATCCCATAATAGCCGCCTCTACGGCGGCAGCCACCGTTCCCGAATACAGGATGTGAATACCCACGTTGGCGCCCATATTTAGCCCTGATATGACTACGTCGGGTCCCTTTTTCATAATTTCAAAAGCAGCAAGCTTTACACAATCAGCCGGAGAACCATTCACACCATATCCGATAAACTCGTTGTTCAAATACACCTGCCTGATCCGCAGGGGGTGGCTGAAGGTAATGGAGTGCCCTACGCCGCTCTGCTCAATATCAGGCGCTACGACCGTAATCTGTCCCAGTGTCTGAATCTGATGCTTTAATGCGGCAATCCCCGGAGCGTAGATACCATCGTCGTTAGTCAGCAATATTTGCATAATCTTTACCTCTTATCGTCATAAAAACGTTTAATTGTTTGAATATCAAGTCCAACCCAATAGGCCAGCACCACGAACTTATTAATCAGCAATTGCCGTATAACGCCTTTTCTGATGAACCGTCGTGCCGAAGAAACTACGGGCATCCTTATAAGAATAACCTTTCCCATGTTCCCTAATCTTTTGTAAAAATCGTAGTCTTCCATAATGGGCATTTCTTTATATCCGCGGAGTGATTGGAAAATATCCCTCCGTACAAAAATACCCTGGTCGCCAAAATGGAAGAGTCTGAAGTTGAATTTGGTGATAAATGAGACGCATCTTAGTATAAAATTATCAGTATCAAATGCAATATAAAATGAGCCTCCTGCTACCGCCTCGTCTCTCATCCTTTTTCTTATTTCACGAAAACCATTGTCTGGCAAAAAAGTATCGGCATGCAGAAACAGCAAAATGTCTCCTTTGCATAGTTTTGCGCCTGCGTTCATCTGAATCGCACGTCCTCGTTTACTGCTTATCACACAGGCATACTTTTTAGCGATGGCAACCGTATTGTCGGTGCTTCCCCCGTCTACCACGCAAACCTCATAATCACCCTCCTGTTTTATAACGCTCAGGAGTGTTTTTTCAATATGAGACTCTTCGTTTAACGTGGGGACGATTACAGAAATTTTCATTTAAAACCACATATCCCCGTTCCCCGTTTTTACGAGGACAAGTTTTATGAGGACAAGTCTCGCAGGTTACAAGGATTTTGTAACAGTTCAGCTCACCGCAGAACGCCGAGACTTCTTCGTGAACCTAGCCGAACGATCGCAGAGGCTGTTTTAGAGGAGATACAGAAAAACTATGCGGATTTTTTCCTCCCCCTTTATCCCCCTCCGTGAGGGGGGCAGCGGGAGGGGACGCATCTTAAATATTAAATTTAAAGTGAAAGATAAATTGGAAATTATTATAATATCACCACAGAAAATATCAATATATTATTTATGATGCGCCCCCCCCAGATACTCCTGAGTAAACAAGTTTAATCAAAATCCGGGAAACAAAGTTGAACAAACAAAACACAACAGATCGGAAACAGATTCTAGCAGAAATATCCAAAACCAGGGATGTTTTTTCCGAACTGGATGATTTCTTCCGCAAGGCAGATGAAAATATTTCCAATGATCCGGATGACCCGCGGGACGGAATCGGTCGTTTCCCCGGTCTTGACCGGTTGATGTTCCTCATACCCTGTGTAATCAACCGCCTTGAGGAAGATATATCAAAGAGTAAAGAAGATGAAAATGTCGCATCAATCATAGAAGGTCTACAGGCGATACAAGAAGGCATACGTAGTGTATTGACCTATTATCTCCGGGACGATGTCGAAGGCGCAATCAATGTACTCAGTAATGTCCTGTCAAAGATAGACAAACTTTCCGGTAAAAAGTTCCAATCCGGCATTCGTTTATTCCGCGACATAGCGAGAATTGCGCCGGACTTTCAGATTATCCTTGATATGTTTGAAGGATTCAGGGAAAACAGACGAACAAGACCCAAAGAACCGGAAACCAATACATCGTGGTCGCCTGAATGCTGGTTGGATTATTACCGGGAACAAGCCCGACTTGAAGAACCTCTCATCGCTATGGTTGATGCCGAAGGACTCTCTGAGGCAAGCCTGGAAAAAGGTATGAAGCGGATGATGGAAGAAAGCGAACAAAGGGACAAGATGATGGAAAAACATTTTATCTCTTATAAACTGATGAGAAACAGGGATGCAGCCTTTAGCCCGGAACATCCGGAAAGGTTCTTAGACCTTTCCGAAATTCCGGACATAAAAGAGGAAAACGACGATGATTATGAAGTCAGGGCTATAG
>VGXX01000275.1 GCA_016873155.1 Planctomycetota bacterium
TTCTCTGGCGATGGAAAGACCGATTATGCCGCCGCCGACAATTAATATGTCTGTATTTATCATGCCACATACTCCTCATGATAGATATGCCGCATAAAAATCCCCCTTAGAAAAGGGGGCATGGGGGTTGTAAATATATTCTCATTCAAAGAAAAGATACAACCCCCTTTCCCCCTTTGTTAAGGGGGATTAAATTGTATTGTTTATAATGTGATGAATCTTCTGCAAAAGTTCGTTAAAACCGGCATTGTCTGCGCCTAAACATTTGGATACGATTTTTAATTCTGAAGTACTGCCGACTCCAAGATGTAATTCTATTGCCCTTTTGATCTGGCGTTGTTTCCATACGTTCATGGTACTGAGTTTTTCCCATCCACCAAACGAACGGATAATACTTAGCCCTACAACATCGGCAGCAATTCTATCTCCAGTAACAATGATAAGATTCGGTGTGGCTATGGTGCCTCTGGTCGGACCACCCTTTATGAAAATCTTTGTACCATCAAGAATATTTAAATGTGGGGTGTAGGCTGCGTTCAGTTCTGCGATGACTTCGTCCCAAAAGTCGGGCGCTATGAAGTAAGGACGTTGTTGCGGGTGGATAGCCCCGATGAAGTTTTTCAGGGAAATAGTATAATTGGCATAGCTGTGTGTCTTAATAACAGGGACATTTATTACTCTGTCTACCTTAAAAATAAACTCCGACACGATAGCCTTCTTTACAAATCTTCCGTCAGGTATGTCCACTTCTACCCAGCCGTGTTCCTCAAAGGGAACAAACGTCATGTCTTCTTCTCTAATAGCCTCCCATATCCCCGATTTGATGGCATTGTTCTTTGTTGGCAGCGCAAAGATGGCGGACATATCGCCTACAAATATTTTAGATACGCCGTACTCATGCAGGATTTTTATCAGATTTTTGATCACGAGTGGATTTGTATTGGACGGGCTTGGATAGCGGTTGACAATATTGGGTTTTATGAGGACAGTTTTTCCTCTGATATCAAGCCTTTCAAGTCCCCCGATGAGGTTGATACCTTCCTTGAGCAACGTATAAATATCGTCGCCCTGAACAATGGAGACGAGGGTCTTGTCCGCCTCCTTGTAAACATTCTGGTTAGAATTGTGGTTAGTCTTTTTTGTCTTTGGTTTTGCCAGGAGAAGCTTGAAAAGGTCTGCCCAGCGAAGTTTTAAGAAGAGGAAAATTGATATACCGATTTTATAGAATTTTCGTGATTTGATAATGAGCATAATTATTCCAGGGAGATAGTTTTATAATTGACCATAAATTTCATTTGTTGTACTATAACAAAGCCGGAAGAAAGGTTCAAGGTCATAGATTCAGAAATAATAACAGATAAAAATCGGGAATTGAGGACTGATTATATAGAGCATATATCAGATCAATACAGAGTCAATTATTTTATCCTCGATGAGGCATATCGATGAATGTTGAGAAAAAACGAGTTACCCAATATCTTCAAGACATCCTCTCAAAAGATTTCTTTGCATTCATTGAAACTATAGAAAAGTATCTGGGTGATATTAAAACATGATCCTTGTATTATCTGGCACAGAAGAAGGCAAAGAGATTGTCAGAAGGCTTCATGAAGTGAGATTGAGCCTCCTGACAACCGTTGCAACCGAATACGGCAAAAAGATGTTTGAGCAAGTGGGACTGGAGGCAGTTTGTCTGCAAGGTCGTCTAGATATGGATGGGTTTTCCCGTCTGATAAAGGAAAGGGGAATAGACACTGTGGTTGATGCCACACATCCGTATGCCATAGAGGTGTCCCGGAATGCAATGGATGCCTGCAAAAAAACCAACGTTCGCTATCTGCGCTTTGAACGGCAGGAAATGGCAATTCCCACACATCCCTTAATCCACATGGTCAAGACGATGGCAGATGCTGTAGATTTGTCCGGGACGCTCGGCAAAAAGATATTTCTAACAACAGGAATATCGAGTGTGGCGAGATTTATTGTCTTAAAAAATGAAAAAGAATTATATGTGCGTATCTTGCCCATTCCCGAACATATTGCTTTGTGTCTCGATATGGGGATTCCTCCCACAAACATTATCGCCATGCATGGCCCGTTCTCAGAGGATTTGAACCGGGCGATGTTCAGGCAGTATCACATTAATACGATGGTGACGAAAGACAGCGGCGAGGCAGGGGGGGTACTGGAAAAGATTAATGCAGCGCTCAACGAAGGAATAGATACGGTAGTCATCGAGAGACCCAGGATAGAATTCCCACAAAAATACTCGTCTATTGAGGAGGTGGTGAGGTTGGTTAAAGTACATAGCGGCAAAGTCCCAACCAAATAGTGAAAATGAGACTGGTGACAAGTGACAGGTGGCGGGTGGCATTCCTCTCGTCACTCGTCATACGTCACGCGTCACCATTATGAAATACATACAAAATGATGGTTTACGTTGTGACACTAATATTGAGTACCTTTTTTAAACTGGCACTTACATGGAATACATTGTCTTGAATGGTGAAACCCTTTCTCTCGATCTGTTTATTCAAGGAGTAAGGGGCAGAAAACAGGTGATGCTGAGCGAGGAGGCTGAGATAAAGGTAATTAAGGCACGCGAGACCATTGACAAGGCGTTAAATGGTAAACGGGTTATCTATGGGCTAACGACTGGTTTTGGCGCCCTGAGTGACGTGGTTATTTCAAAAGACCTGGCGAAACAATTACAAAGAAATATATTAATGAGCCATGCGGCGGGCGTTGGGAATTATCTGGATGAAGAAACAACGAGGGCTACGTTGCTCCTCAAGATTAATAATCTGGCGAAGGGACATGCAGGCATCAAACTGGAGACGTTAAAGACGCTTGTGGAGATGTATAATAAGGATATATATCCACTGATGCCTGAAAAAGGCTCAGTCGGAGCCAGCGGCGACCTGGCCCCTTTGGCTCACATGGCGCTGGTTTTAGTGGGGCAGGGAAAGGCATCTTTTCATGGCAAGATTTTAAGCGGAAAGGATGCCATGGAGAACGCCGGTATTCCTTTGGTTGATCTTGACGCAGGGGAGGGACTGGCGCTAATAAATGGAACGCAGGTCATGACGGCCATAGGTGCCCTTGCAATCGGTGATGCGCTGAATCTGCTCAAGACCGCGGATATTGCAGCAGGAATGAGCTTAGAGGTTTTGCTGGCGTCAAATATTGAACTGGATAAGAAAATACACGATGCGAGGCCGCATCCGGGTCAGATAATAAGCGCCGATAATCTCAGACGCA
>VGXX01000276.1 GCA_016873155.1 Planctomycetota bacterium
ATTCCATGTTCTCCTCATTTTCATTTTTTAGAGATTTAAAAGCTTGTTTATAATCTTCCAAAAGTTCTTTTTTTCCTACTTCAATAATAAAGAATGAGAATCTTTTACATCGTTACTTTACAACCATAAATTATCTGTGTCAAGGAGTAAAAAGGATTGGACAAACGAACCATTGCAAGGTTTTAATCAAACAATCAAAGTGTATTTTCAGTTGACAACTCCTTTTTACCACACTATCATTTCACCATGATTTCTTTTCATAATTTAAAGCAATATAAGAAAATACTCCTCTTGTTCTTACTCATATTATGCGTAAGCAGCCTGCTTGCACCCCTGGTAAAAATCGCCGTTGACTTTGCGGTACCAAAGGGCGCTTTGATGGCGGACCTGCTTCATTATAAGCACGGGAGTTATGATTTCGGGAAGGTTATGCGGCGTATCATCCTGGGTGTTACCATCCTCGTTATTTTCCTGTTCAGAAAACCGCTGATGATCAACTCCCTTTCAACCATTGGCATAAAACACACCACGGGATGGTGGGAACATTTGCAGATGGGCTTCTTCCTGAGCACCGGGGTATTTATCCTGTACACCTCCTTCCTGTTCATTACGGGCACCAAAATCTTACAGGTTGATGCAAAATCTCTTGGAGACTTATTCTTTCAGCTTTTCAAAATTTTACTCATCGCAGGTCTTGTCGGATGTATCGAGGAAATATTCTTCAGGGGATTTATCTTTCAAAGCTTTTTGCGTAACATGCACACCGTCTCTGCAGTGTGTGCCAGCAGCCTGTTCTATTCTTTATTACACTTCTTCAGGGTTAAACTCCTGGTATCACCAGGTTTTCAACCGTTTATCGGTTTCAAGGTAATTTATCAATCCTTCGCACATTTATTAATAAATTTCAACACCATGATGCCTACCATAATTGGCATTTTCCTTGTCGGCGTGGTGCTGTCATACGCCTGTCTGAGGACAAATTCCCTCTATTTTGCCATTGGACTTCATGCAGGCTGGGTATTTCTTATTAAGACCAATATATTATTATTCGACCATGTGGGAACAAACTTTCGGTGGCTCTTCGGAGACAGCAAGGTGGTTACCGGGGTACTTGGATGGGGTCTTCTGATTGTTACCTTATTCCTTGTACGTTTCGTAACAAAAGCGCTATCCAGTGAGACGATCTCTAGTACAGATACAAAATACAAATAACATGTGAAACTATGGAAAAGACCTTAAAAGAACTCGCTGAATACGTTGGCGGTACGGTCGTTGGAGACCCTGCCGTAAAGATAACCGGTGTTATGGGCATTGACGATGCGCAGGCGGGATATATTACTTTTATATCCAATGAAAAATATACCAGGAAAATCCACCAAACAAAGGCATCTGCCATTATCGTTTCACCCAAACTGAAAGACACAAAAAGAAACCTTTTGGTAAGCAACAACCCTTATCTGGCATTTGCAAAGATAGTAGAATTCCTGTTGTACGAAAAACCAACATACACGAAAACCATTGACGATTCTGCCAGGATCGACAAGACAGCAATCATAGGAAAAGATGTTTCTATCCATGCATATTCCACTATTGGCAAAAGTACGCGCATTGGCAATCGCGTAGTCATATATCCATGCGTCCATATCGGAGACCATTGTACCATCGGTGACGACACCATCATTTATCCAAATGCCGTAATCTATAATGATACGGTAATCGGCAATCGGGTGACCATCCACAGTAACACCGTCGTTGGCAGCAACGGTTTCGGATACGCGCCGGATGGCCAGAGTTATTATAAAATCCCTCAGGTCGGTGTTACCGTAATTGAAGACGATGTGGATATTGGCGCAAACACGACAATTAACCGCGCTGCGCTGGGTGAAACGGTCATTAAAAAAGGAACAAAGATCGACAGCCAGGTTGTTATTTCACACAACGTCGAGATTGGTGAAAATTCATTAATCGTATCACAGGTAGGCATTGCGGGATCAACAAAGGTTGGTAAACACGTCACCCTTGCCGGCGGAGTCGGCGTTGTTGGACATCTTAAAATTGGCGACAACGTTACTGTTGGGGGATATTCCGGAGTGGCACATGACATCCCGGACAATGAAACCTATCTGGGCACGCCTGCGCTCCCTATTCAGCGTATGCGCCGGTGTTATGTGATCATCGAAAGACTCCCTGAAATGAGAGAACATATTAAATCCCTTGAAAAAAGAATAGAGCAACTGGAAAAGCGTGATAACGCACCGCAAAGTAAGCAAAGTTAGAAAACAAGTTGATGAGGAAAAAGATTTGACAAGATAACAGAATAGACAGGATAAAACAACTATCATGTTCATCATGTCTAAGGTAGCTGAACTATTACAAAATAATTTTATGGAAAAACTCGGATTGATAGCTGGGAACGGACGATTCCCTATATTGTTTGCCAAAGGGGCGCGGGATAACAAAGTCCCCGTCATTGCCGTTGGAATTTTCAATGAAACTTCGCCGGAAATAGAACAATACGTGGATAAACTTTATTGGATAGGTGTTGCTCAAATAGGCAAACTCATCAAAATATTTAAGGATGAACATATCACAAAGGCAGTTATGGCTGGCGGACTCACGAAAACCAACATGTTTTCTTCCTGGCGAAATCTACGCTTTTTACCGGACTTGAGGACTATTAACCTATGGTATAGAAATGTAAAGAAGAGGGACGACCACTCCTTGCTCGGCGCTGTTGCGGATGAATTATTAAGGGACGGTATTGAGTTGCAAAACTCCACTCTCTACGTCCCGCAACTCCTTGCACAAAAGGGCATATTGACGAAAAGACAGCCAACAGAAAAGGAAATGGAGAACATTCAGTTCGGATGGCCTATTGCCAAAGAAATCGCAAGGCTTGGCATCGGGCAATGCATTGTCATAAAAGAAAAGGTCATTATAGCCGTAGAGGCGCTCGAAGGCACTGACGAAGCCATCCGGCGGGGAGGAAGCCTTGGGAAAAGCGATATTGTGGTAATTAAAGTCAGTAAACATGATTTTGACCCGCGATTTGATATTCCTAGTGTAGGATTGGAAACCATTAAAACATTAAGAGAAGCCTCAGCATCCGTCCTGGCGCTTGAGGCAGGAAGGACGCTCATTCTCGATATTGAAGAAACCATCGAAGCCGCCGACCAGGCAAATATAGCAATTATTGGGCTCTAGTCTGGTTAAGAGCAACTTGTAGAGGTTGAAGACTTCG
>VGXX01000277.1 GCA_016873155.1 Planctomycetota bacterium
TTCACTCCTCGGCGAAGCCAAGATGATAGGAAATTGCTTTTCCTTTAAAAAGGATGATAATAAAAAAATGAATAAGAATGCAAGCTTTTTTTGGTTTTGTCTGAAGAATTTTTAATATTTCACATTCAAACCTGCCCATACCTGTTTATAATAGGCATTCCACCGCGGCTGTTGCAGCCCGTATTGCATTTTCTTGTCCGGTCTTAAGCGCTTCTTTCGTTATCTTTCCTATGCCAACCCTGTTGATCACCCCTGTGATACATCCACCTCTGAGTCCCATTGAAGCGGTGAGTGTTAAGACCGTTGATGATTCCATCTCGTAGTTCAGCACATGGAGCTTTTGCCATTCTTTTGTGGCCCCCTGAAATCTTCTCAGCACATATCCGGTAAATGAATCGTACCTCTCCTCGCCAGGATAAAAAGTGTCTGAGGAAGCCGTTATGCCCACGTGATATTTTACCTTTGCCTTTTTTGCACCTTCAATGAGGGCGTTAAGCGCCTCGTAGTGGGCAACCGCGGGGAATTCGATGGGTGCATAATGGGTCGAGGCGCCATCAAGCCGCACGGAACCGGAAGTGATAATGACATCGCCGATGTTGATATGATCCTGAATAGCGCCGGTTGTTCCCACCCTGATAAATGTGTCTATTCCCAGTTGTGCCAGCTCGTCAATTGCTATTGATGTGGAAGGGCCGCCTATGCCGGTAGAAGTAACAAGAATTTTTTCCCCTTTTATTTCAGCAAAATACGTGCAGAATTCCCTCTTCCATGCCAGTTTTTCATTGACCGTTCCGTAGGTCTCTGAAATCTTTTCGGCAATAATCTGAGACCTGAAGGGATCGCCTGGCAAAAGCGCAATCTTTGCGCCTCGAATCTTCTTTTTGTCAAGGTCTAAGTGATAAACATTTCCCATTGTTATTATCCCAAAAATATCGCTATAATTCAGTTCACCGCAGAGGCTGCTAAGGTCGCAGAGAAACGGCAAGTGACGAGTGTCGGGTGGCTCGTGACGAGAATCACGTCACACGTCACTCGTCACTTTTCTCCATATTGTTTTTTATTGTAACAGTTCAGCACCCCCACCTGACCTCTCCTCCTCCCCCTTTATCCCCCTCTGGAGGGGGACAGGGGGAGGAAACGTTTTCCCCGCCCCTTGTGGGAGGGGTTAGGGGAGGGGGTGAACTGTTACTTCTTATTTATATGCAGATTGTAACGCACTGTCAACTGTTTTATGTAAATTTATGCTTATGATTATTAATTCCGACGTGTCTGGTGTATAATACCCAAAATTATTCAAATCCAGAATAAAACATTCGGAACCACAAATGTCTGTTCAAAAGTTTACCTTCACGCAGAAAGGCGATTCCCATACACTGCTCGGTTTCATAGCCCAGAAATTAACCGTATCCAAAAATAAGGCAAAACAACTCCTTGATAGACGAATGGTTTTTGTGAACAAAAAGCGGGTATGGATTGCCTCTTACAAATTGAATAAGGGGGATATAGTTGAGGTCGTTACAGAGAAGACACAGCTATCGGACTCCAGTTCGAAGCATACAGGAACAAGATTTCAAAAAGACACTATTTTATTTAAAGATAACCATTATTTGATCGTTTCAAAACCGCCTGATATAGTGACAAACGGCCCGGATAGCCTTGAAGAACAACTGAGGACGTATTTTCAGGATAACTATATTAAAGCCGTTCATCGGCTTGACAAGGATACTTCCGGTGTTGTTATCTTTGCGATGAATGAAGATGCCTTCGAGCGCATGAAGACCTTGTTTAAAAAAAATCTTATGAAAAAAGTTTACAGGGTTATTGTAAGGAGAGGTGTGGGTAAACAGTCATTTACTATCGGTACCCCTATAAAAGGACAAAGGGCTGTGTCACACGTAAAGCTCTTAAAGAGGGGTAATGATGCCTCCTATCTGGAGGTTGATATTGAGACGGGCAGGACACATCAGATCAGGATACATCTTGCATCTGTGGGATACCCGGTCATTGGAGAGACAGAATACGACCGCAAACCAATCGAACACCCGGTATTGAGGCAAATACGAAGACAGATGCTTCATGCCTATCAGATATTTTTTGTCCATCCCTATACGCAGAAAATGGTATCCGTCAAGGCGGATATTCCCGAAGATTTTAATCAGTGCCTTAAAATCCTGGGTCTTGCAAAGTAAATAAAGACAAACAGTTGTTTTCTTGCTGAAATGATTCATCCGAGTAGGGGTAATTCATGAATTACCCCTACTCGGCAGGATTAGGTGTCATTTTTAATATTTCCAAAAATTTCATCTTCCAAAAGGTCATTGCCAGTCCTTCCTGGATTATCCCTATCAAGATGCCATTTTAATGGGTTATTATGAATGTATTCTCTGATTTTGTTCAGTTTGTTTTCGTTACGGATGATGTGTTCATAATAATTACGTTGCCAAACAGGAATGTCAGTTGAATTACGTATCGTGTTTATCTGTTTTGCTGAATTCATCTTGAAATAACCGACGACCTTTGGAATTAACATCCTCCGTCTTTTAGTTTTCTGATTGGTGTTTGCAGTTTGTAGGGGCAATTCATGAATTGCCCCTACAGTATCGATAATTTTAATAATTCCATGAACGTGGTTCGGCATTATGACAAATGAGTCCAATTTAATGTTGGCGTAACGTTCAGGCAAGTTGTTCCAAAATTCTAAGACGATTTTGCCAAATTGGTTTAATAACATATATTCATTTTCTACCTTACCAAAGATACATTCTTTTTCGTATGTACAAATTGTAATAAAATATGCCCCTAGTCGTGAATAATCGTATTCTTTCAATCGAAGAGATTTTCTTGGATGAATATCGGAATCGTATTTCATAAGGATTTTATTATTGGAACCAATTTATGAACAACCCTGTAGGTGCGATTCATGAATCGCACCTATAATAAACCTATCCAATTTGTTTTTGACCAGCTCGCAGACAGATTATAGATTCCATCTCGTTCTTTCTATGCCAAAACAATATCATTCAGAATATCATTCTATTGTAGAACTTCTGTGCTACAATTCACTTTTAACCCATTCTTCAAAAGACTTCTTTTTTTAACAATTTCTTTTCCAAAAAGAGCATTAAATTTATCAAAAACAGAATCACAAGGATCTATAACAGTTATTGATTGTATTTTTGATGTGCGTACTGCAGAAGCAAGAAAT
>VGXX01000278.1 GCA_016873155.1 Planctomycetota bacterium
TCAACGAAGGATTTGTCGTCACACCATCAAGAATGCCCAGACTGTGAGCCTCCCGAATTTCTTTCACATCTGCCGTATCAATAAAAAATTTCATTTCATTTCCTTTCTTTTCCTATCTTAACTATTTGCCACGAATAAACCTGGCGCAGCAAAGCCGCAACCAAATTCGAAATACGAATATCGAAATATGAAACAAATTCAAATGACAAAAAACTCAATGCTCAAAACTTTACGTAAGCATAATCTAATCAATGCCTTACAGTTATGCATTTTGAAAAACACGCAAAAAAAACAAGAAGTTGATGGATAGTAGTACGAATTTACACGAAAAACACATTTATGTATGTTGGGTTGAATATTAAATACTTAATATCACAAAACAATTGCGTTACTTTCAATGTACCTTAACATTTTTAGCCTTCACTTTATATTTGCTTCTTATACATTCCAAATCTCTTTCTTCTGTTTCCGGGTCTTCTTTATAGAGTTGACTCAATTTATCACGTATTTCTCTCATCATCTTTACTGCATCAAATTTTTTATCTTTCATAAAGCACCTCCATCGGACTTCTTTATTTCTAAGAGTGGATATCCGTACTTAAGATTCACGGCATTATAATGCCTGATTTTCGTTAAATTAACAATGTGTTTAAAGTTCCAACTAACCAAAACGTCACCCCTGTTAACCGTTGCTATGGCTATATGCTGTGTATCTACCAAGAATCCTTCACCAACCACACCTTCATGAATATAACAACGTGCTAACGCCTTTGTCTCATCATTCAACACAACATATTCCTTGTGTTCTTCTGGTATTTCCCCAACTAAGTTCCTTACCTTTAGCGGCGCATCTTCCAGTTCCCTTAATGTCAAATCTGAAATCACAGCAACTTTAAAACCACGTATAAACTCTTCCACCAGCTTGTTCGACCACTCCTCAAACTCTGCGTCAAAACATCCTCCAAACACGGAGGTATCCACATATATCTTCATCAACATGTTATTGCCTTACCATAAGTCTCACGAAACTGTCTCACGAATTGGATAGACTACATCTGCCCGTAAAGCCTCTGCTGCAAATTCCAGAGCTGCCTGAATTGCCTTACGGGTAAGCCTGGGATGGGCTTGAAGAATCTGTTCTACCGTTTCTCCAGCAGCAAGTTTCTCCAAAATTAGTTCAACAGTAATTCGTGTCCCTGCAATAACAGGTTTACCCATCATCACCTTTGGATTTGACACAATCCATTTTTTCTTCATTTTTATACTCCCATAATGTCTTATTTTGGCCAAATTAAATCTGGAAATCAGGAACTCACGAAGGTCAATTAACACATCGCTGTCTATAAGCAAGGATTTTTGCATTTGTTATTTATCCTTTCAGACGAGACATCCATCCTTTACGGATTTCATTAACATATTCTGTGCTACTCTTTATTTCACGCCGCTCAGCCCAAATGCCATAACTCTTTTTTAAAAGCCTTTTTTAGAAGCAACAGACAACTTTTTTTTATCCGAGAGTATTTCATGAAGATATTTGCGTTGTGAAACAGTGAGCGATTGTAACTTTTCAACAACGTCCGCAAAAATATTTTCTTCTAATCGTTTTGTATGTTTCATTAAAAAACCCCTTCTCCTGAATTCGAGATTTACGCATTGTTAGATATACTACCAAGAGCAGTTAATTGTTTGCATTTCTGAAGCATGTTATTACCCTTATTAGGACACAGAATAAACAAAATGCAGGTATATTTATGGATCTCTACTGATGCAAACTACTTCAAGCTCTCCTTAGTAAGTTAGAGACGATTTAGCCACGAATAAACCTGGCGCGGCCTCTGGCCGCAACCAAATTCGAAATACGAATATCGAAATACGAAACAATTTCAAATGACAAATGACAAGAAACTCAATGCTCCAAACTTTGCGTAAGCCTCATCTAATCAATGCCTTACGGTTATGCAGTTTGAAAAACGAGCATAAAAAACAAGAACTTGATGGATAGTAGTACGAATTATCCGGCTAATTTCCACCCGAAAGTTCCTTCAGTTTTTTCTCAACGGTTATTATGCCATCAAGCGCAAGCTCCCACTCCTGTGCATCAGACTCTACCTCATACGTATAACCGCGCCTTTCTACAATATTTGTCTTTTCAAAGTTCTCATAATCCATACCATACTTCTTTCTGTAAAAATCATCAGTTATCCTGTAACGGGTAAGTCTTCTTATATAGTCCCTTCGAAGCACCTCTTTTAGTTCGTCCTCTGTCATCTCATCTATCTGTTTCTTAATAGCAGTCTTCATAAATCCCACCTCCTTCAACTTTTTAATCCATTACAATTTAATATGAATTCCCCTCAAACACAGAGTTTATACACTAACAGTTCCAGCAGCAATTGTGTGCCGAAGGAGCTGGTCTTGCTCTTTACGTCTGTTTCCAGCAGAAGGGCGTGTTTTTTCATGAGGTCTTCTTCTGCAAAAAGTTTGACCTGTTCAAAGAAACGCTTTGCAAAGAATGGAACAATCTGCAACTCCGAAGTAACCTTATGCTCATCCCCTCCCTGCTTTAATATTTGCTTTGCCCTCCACAGCCGCTTGATTTGCCACGCCAGGAGGCTGATAATCCTCACGGAATCTTCTCCATGGGTCAACATCTGACTAAGAATTTTGAGCGCCCCCGCTGCATTTCTTTGCGCAACGGCATCGGTCAGCTCAAATACCGTACGGCTTCTATCCACGCCCACAAGCACATCCACATCCCTTTCATCGATGGTTGTTTTCTCGCCCAGATAAATGGACAACTTTTCCAGGTGTTTATCTACGATCGCCAGATTGTTACCCACGTCTTCAACCAGTTTCTGGGCTGCTGCCGAAGATATGTTCTTTTTATAATGTTTTGCACGAATGGAAATCCAATTGGGCAATTGATGATCCTTTAATCTTTTGCATTCAATCGAAATTCCAACCTTATCTACAAGGATCGCCAGTTTCGTCCGCTTGTCCCATTTATTGCACACCAAAACCAGGGAGGCATGATTTGAGGGCGTTTGCAAATATTTTTCGAGGGTTTCCCGATTCTTTTCTGCGAGAACATCAGCCTCTTCAACGACTACAAGCTTGTTTTTGCTGGCAAAAAACGGTAATGTTCTTAATTCATCAAATATTACGCCTCCG
>VGXX01000279.1 GCA_016873155.1 Planctomycetota bacterium
CGTGCTGTTCTGCTGTTACCACGGCATTTACCTGCTTTGCAACCTTCACTAAAATTTCCTGGTCTATAGGCTTTATGGTATGCATATTGACTACTGTAGCCTCAATTCCTTCTTTCGATAGCATATCCGCCGCTGTGAGTGCGTTAGCCACCAGCGCCCCGCAGGCAACAATCGCCACGTCTTTCCCATTTCTGAGGATACTCGCTTTCCCGATCGAGAAGGGGTCTTCCTTTTTTGTAATTACCGGTACCGCAGCCCTGCCTAATCGGATGTAAATTGGCCCCTTGTGGGCTACCGCCGCCAGGATGGATTTTCTTGTTTCAACCGCATCGCACGGTTCGACAACCGTCATGGTTGGAATTGTCTTCATCAGAGAAATATCTTCGATGCACTGATGTGATGCCCCGTCGGGCCCGACCGATACTCCGCTGTGCGTGGCGACGATCTTTACATTTAATCCGCTATAACAGATCGTATTTCTGATCTGTTCCCATGCCCGCCCTGTGGCAAAGATGCTGAAGCTGCTTACAAAGGCAATTTTCCCGCACGTCGCCAACCCCGCAGCCGTATTCATCATATTGGCCTCGGCAACGCCCATATTAAAAAACCTATCGGGGAATTTCTTGCCGAATTTTGCCGTGGTCGTGGACTTCGAAAGGTCGGCATCCAGCACTACAATGTCCTTGTTTTTCTCTCCTAATTCTACCAGCGCATCGCCGTATGCCTGGCGTGTAGCTATCATTTCTGTCATTTTATATTTCTTTCCACCATTTTTACCCACCCCTCAATCCCCTCCCAAGAGGGGATGTTAATTCCCCCTTAACAAAGGGGGATTCAGGGGGTTGTCATACCCTTCATTGGTAGGACAAGCGTCCCCGCTTGTCATCATAATGCCAGGCGAGGACGCCTGGTCTACCATAAGGGGCAGGGGTATGTTTATTGATTGCTTAACTAAAAAGTTTGAAATTCCTATACAATTAAATTTACTTCTTTGCGACCTTGGGGTCTTTGCAGTGAAATATCAAGATTTATTTCAATTCAGCCAAAGCCCGTTCCGCCTCTTCCTTCGAAGGCGCCTTTCCATGCCAGTCAACCTGATTTTCCATGAAAGAGATACCCTTTCCTTTAATTGTCTTTGCAACAATAACGGTCGGCTTACCCTTTATCTTCTCTGCTTCATCATAAGCTGACAAGATAGCCTCATAATCGTGACCGCTAATTTCAAGCACGTGCCATCCAAAACCGCGCCATTTGTCAGGAATCGGGTATGATGACATAATCTCATGAATAAACCCGTCAATTTGCAGTCCATTTTGATCGATGATGGCGCACAGGTTATCTGCCTTATAATGACTTGCCGCCATCGCCGCCTCCCATACCTGTCCTTCCGCAAGCTCTCCGTCTCCCAACATAACGTACGTCCGGTAATCCTTTTTGTCTAATTTTCCAGCTAAAGCAATTCCCAAACCGACCGAAAGCCCCTGTCCCAACGAACCGCCGGATATCTCAATACCCGGGGTTATTTTCATAGAGGGGTGTCCCTGCAGGATACTCCCGAACTGTCTGAGGGTGTCAAGCTTGTCTACACCAAAATAACCATTTTCTGCAAGTACGGCATAAAGGGCAGGGCAGGCGTGGCCTTTCGACAACACGAATCTATCCCTGTCTGGCCATGCAGGCTGTTGCGGGTTGTGTCTTAATTTATTATAGAAAAGAGCAACCAGCAAGTCTACCGTTGACAGTGAGCTGCCGGGATGCCCCGAACCAGCCTTGGCGAGCATCCTGACAACGTGTCTTCGAATAACCCTTGCACGTTCTTCTAACGACTTAACATCCAGGCATTGCGATTTTATCATGTCTTATAAACACCCAATAAAAACAAATATTCTACGGTTGTAACATACATAATTAATTTTTTATCAGTTGAGTCATCACTTAGTAACTTATCTCGTATTTCAGGAAATGAAAAGTAAAGGCGGGAAACTATAAATCGTCTATTGGCCAATTATCACATGTTTTGAAGCCGCAAAAGTTTTTGTAACAATTCAGATGTAATAACAAGTGGTGGGCAGAGCCGGGATCGAACCGGCGACACCAGGATTTTCAGTCCTGTGCTCTACCAACTGAGCTATCTGCCCTTTTACGTCTTTTTGCAATAACTTATACCCACAAACTTACAGTAAAAACATTATAGGATTGAGGTATATATATGTCAAGATTTTTATTGCCCCCCCCAGCGACCCGAGGCATTCTTGTGGGTTTAAGCTGGCCGATGATAGGCATGATACCCGAAGTACACAGTATTATCTTGCACACTGAAATATTCAAAACATTGTACCTTACGATACGCAAATCAGTCCACATAGGCTTAAAGGGTTTTGGAAGGATTAACGTATGCGTCACTGACAAGTGCCACTGAATTTTAAACAAATGCCTGAAACTGATTGGCATGCCTTTAAACAATACAGGCCAAAAAGCGTTCTGTGGCACTTGTTCAAGTTCACGTAGTTTTTAGACGATCATTACAAAATCTGTTTATAAAACCTCTAATCCTCTAGAATCGAATTTACCGACTTTTATATCATTCTTTTTGTACAATTTTGATTGAAAGACCCTTCTGGTACCGCTAAATTCATCATATCCGAAAACAAATACTTGCAAGGTTCTATCAGTCCCAAGTGATAATATGTCTTCAAGTGAAAGAGTGTTATCTTTAACTTTTTGTCTAATATAATCAGGATAAATGGTGTTGCTAAATTCATTCGTTTTATCATAGCTAAATTGTATAGCTTCTCTCAGTTTCTCCTTTTTCACTGGATGTAATTGTGGGATTCGATCATATTCTAATGGAATGTAAATTACTTGCCAATTATTCGGGTATGAGGATTTCAACCCTTTTATTCTAAGTTTGGCAATTATCTCTAAATCAACTATGCTTCTCCTTCCAGAATTCTCAAATTTAAACCTGTATCTGTAACCGGATTTATGATCATCTGTTTGAGTCTTACTGATCGTATTCGAGAACTGAATATTTGGGACAATATCACTCTTGTCCAAATTAAGATTTTAAAGATGATCCCTGATTTGGTATAAGAGAGTCGTTAGGAAAAACTCATTAACCAAAGGAGGGCTCATGGATGAATAAATTTTGT
>VGXX01000280.1 GCA_016873155.1 Planctomycetota bacterium
AGACATAATAATCTCTCAGATTCACCTCAAAACTATCTCCATCGAGTTCCACATAGTAATTCACATCCTTGCTATAGATATTGCCGCCAAAGCACAGCCTTGCCCTGCGGACATCAATGTCCGTTTTATCTCTTTCTCCCAAATCTTCGTCATTGTCCCTATAAGTGAATCGTGTTTGCATTCTGAAACCCAAGTATAAAGAATATTTTTCATCGCTTGTTTTAAAACCTATCGATGCCTTCTCTTTATCGGGGAAATAATATCCGTCAACAGGAGTATATTTATTAGCACTCGGCAAGCCCAACCCCGTCTTTTCCCGTGCCTCATCAGAGGATAAATAATCTTCTACTGCATGATCGGCTTCTTCCTTTGCAATCTGTGCAGTCTCGGCATCTCCTGTATTTATGCGATTTTCTAAAACCTCTGTCTGTTCTTGCTGGGTTGCAATCGGTGGTGTTGCGGTGCTAATTTTATCCAGATGGTTTTTTAAAACCTGTATCTGTTTTTGTTGCTTCAAAGTCAATTCCTCCATCTGCTTCAACTGCCATTTTAAATCAGCCAACTCGCTTCCCTGTATCTCTTTGTTCCGATCACTTTGCTCAGCAAAAACGTTATGTAATACATTGTTCGTGTGTATGAAAAATACTATTATCAACGATAAGATATATTTGTGCCATTTGTTATGCATCCTGACTCTCTCCCTTTCTAGAAAAAGTATTGTATAGAGGAACTATCACGATACCGTCTATAAAGTCTATAGAATTAGTAGACAATATAAAAATACTCAATTTTCGTCAAGTTTTTTTCTGAAAATAAAAATTTTAATGCTTCTTATTTAACTCTCCAGAAGCATTAAAAGAACTGCTGTATTTTTGGTTTTTCATTATGCCATTTATGACACAACGAAATCAAATAAAAAATTCGATATAAAACGGAAATGAAATTAACCGGTAGGATTCAGAGAAAGGGTTTTAAGATTTTATAAAACTATAATTATGAAATGATAAGAAACTTGAATATGGGTGGTTTTATGGTAAACTTTTTGTGGTAGTTATGCATAATAAATTTCAAAATGACAGGAGATAAAGAGATGAAAAAAATTAGTTCTGTTGTAATTGGTATTGTTTTTTGCGCCTTGTTATCTTACGGCTGCAATCCTAAACAGACGGCGTTATCCGACAAAGGCGGTATCTGGGCTGTCTATGACAGGGAATGCCGGAAATGTCACAAGGTAAATGGGAAAGGCTGTTTTATCGGGCGATGGATATTCAAGACTCCTAATTTCACCGATATCAAATGGCAGGATAATGCCTCTGATTCACGATTAATTATAGCGATAGCCAATGGCAAGAGGAAGATGCCGGGTTTTAAAGGCAAGCTAAAGGACGAAGAGATCGTAGACCTCGTCAAGATATGTGTTAGAAGTTACTATCCGCCGGCGAAACCCTAGGGCAGCATAGCCGCAACCAAAGTAATGCAGATAAGGCAAGTGACGTGTGGCATGTGACGGGTGACGTTTTTCCCTGTCACGCGCCATTCGACACACGTCACCATTTCTAATAACTTACAAAAAAGAAGTCTTTTTACAGAGTATGCCTTAAGGATTACTATTGATTTTGCAGTGCTAAAAGGTAGAATTTGTCCTATATTCAATGTTTGGGAATTTCAATGCAGGGGTTGAAAATCTTCAACCCCTACGTACAAATATTTCTGTTAGAAGCTAAACACCAGCTATTGGAGAAACAATGTTACGGGAGATGTGCAAGGCCAAGATCCACGCCGCAACGGTAACCGAAACCAATCTGAATTATAACGGGAGTATCACCATAGATAAAGCCCTTCTCGATGCGGTAGATATCCTGCATTACGAACGGGTACAGGTGCTTAACATCAACAACGGGACGCGTGTTGAGACCTATGTTATTGAAGGTGAACGTGATTCAGGCGTCATCTGCTTAAACGGAGCCGCAGCACGATGGGCACAGCCAGGTGATAAGGTCATTATCATATCTTATTGCCTCATTGAAGATAAAGACGCAAGGAACTGGAAACCAAAGATTATTTTGGTAGATGGGAACAACAAGCTTACCAAAACTCTCCAGTTATGAGAAGAATCTTATTCGAAATCCCCCTGCCTTTTTTACACAAGAGTTTTCCTGTTTATTCTTACGGATTCATGCTGATGGTTGCTTTTTTTCTGGCCATTACCATCGCACGCTGGAGGGCCAGGAAAGAAGGTATTGACCCCAATAGGATTACTGACCTGGGTATCTATCTTGTCTGCGCTGGAATTCTGGGGGCGCGGATTTTTTATATTATTCAGTACTTTGAGAATTATAAAGACAATCTGTTAAGCATTTTTAAGGTGTATGAAGGGGGTTTGGTTTATTACGGGGGACTGTTTGCTGCTATCGTTACCCTGTTTGTTTTCTCCAGGAAATACCAACTATCCTTTTTAAAAATTCTCGACATTGTTACACCCTCCACCATATTAGGACTTGGTTTTGGCCGCATCGGATGTTTTCTGAACGGATGCTGTTTCGGGAAAGTTGCGCCTCATATTCCCTGGGCAATTCAATTTCCAAGAACAATGGACAAAACGGGTATGGTCGATGGCAGTCCTGCCTTTCTCCATCAGTACGAACTCGGATTGGTTCACCTTACCGATACGCATGCACTTCCCATCCATCCCACCCAATTGTATTCATTTCTTTCGGATGTTGTGCTTTTCTTTATCCTCAGTGTGTTCTTCAAGTATCGGAAGAGGAATGGAGAGGTCTTTTTGCTCTTTGGAATAATGTACCCCATCATAAGATTTTGCATGGAAGCGCTCCGAAGTGATAACCCGCTGTTCTTTAATCTTTTCACCATAGCTCAGATTATCAGCATCGCTATGTTTGTAATATCCGTGCCGCTTTTTGTCATCTCCAGGATTAAACCGGCGAGAAGTATTTCCAAAACATAAATATAAGGCATGTCATTCCCGCATGCTCCCCGCTAACCCGACTTTCGCAATTCGCGCCGAAAAAAGATTATTTTCAGGCATAGATTGTCGTGAAACCCTTGATTTTCAAGGGGGTGGGTTTTAAAAATGGCTTGTAGTGCCGACCTAG
>VGXX01000281.1 GCA_016873155.1 Planctomycetota bacterium
ATATTTGGTAGTCTCTTCGATATTGGCCACGCCTCCGGTCCGATTCTGGCAGGATTTCTGCTTGCACATCTGAGTTATCTGAGTTCTTTTTTCATTATTGCGATACTATTAATCTTGGCCTCGTTTGTTTTCATGCTAACAGTATGTGAAAGAAAAGTTACCATTTTTAAATCCGGAGGCATCACATGAAAAATTTGTTTGTAATTATGAGTGGTTTTATCTTATGCTTTTATGCAGAATATGGATGGTGTGATGATCCCACACATCTGACGTGGGAGTCTTCTTATACGAAAACGCCACCGGTTATCGATGGGAAGATGGATGAAATATGGGGGAGGGCTAAACCCCTTGCCGTTACAATCAGGGAAGCAATAGGAGGTGATAACCCCGGACAGGTAGTACTTCGTGCCCTTCATACAGATGATACTATTTATGTAATGGCCCAATGGCCTGACGTTACAAAAAGTGATATGCGTGACCCGTATATCTGGAATGCAGAGAAGAAAGACTATGAACGCCCATCAAAACCCGATGATCAATTTGCCCTGGAATTCCCGATGACGGGGAAATTCGATATTCGAATGATAACTCTGTCTCACGAGTATATTGCCGATGTATGGCATTGGAAGGCCGGGCGCGGCAACCCTGTTGGCTGGGTGGATGACAAACGGCACATTATCAGTCAGAAGCCAATACAAAATGGGGTTGAATACTCCATGGGCGGGCATGGAAGTGTTTATATAGCACGTTTAATAGATGAAGGTACGTCTTCCTACTTCCTGAAATCCAAACCTTCATCGTTTGAAGGCAATGTGGTAGATTCTTTCGAACAACGCCAGGCTGGCGGCAGTTTGGCGGATGTACGCGGGAAGGGACTGCATGACGGCAAGAACTGGACGCTGGAGATGTCTCGAAAATTTACTACAGGTCACACCGATGATGCAGTAATTGATCCTTCTAAGGATAACATCTGTGCTATTGCCGTCCTCAATGATGAACTTTACTGGGAACATTCGGTTTCGGCTTTGATTACATTGCGCTTTGTCAGCAATGGAAAATAATTTAATTGTATGGGAATTTTAATTTTATTTATGAGGATCAGGAGATAGTGAATATAAAAATCCCCCTTAATAAAGGGAACAACCCCCATATCCCCCTTAACAAAGGGGGACAGAGGGGGTTGTAAAATGACAAGAGTAGACACAACCCCCTGATTCCCCCTTTTCTAAGGGGGATTAACTCGTGTAATTATTTTTGGAAAGAGAGGACAAGTTAATGAAAATATTTCTTAAAGCCATTTCAGTTTGTTTATTAAGCACGTCAATTTACAGCTATGCTCATGCGCAGCAGGGGCAAAAGCTCACCACTTCAGAAATTCTGGGGGAAAGAAGGGAATACTATTTTGACGATAATAAAGTTAATGAATTGCCTTTGGGGTTTCAAAGCGCCTTTACAGGAAAGGGAGACAAGGGGCACTGGATAGTTAAGATGATTGAACATGCCCCCTCGGCCGACAATGTAGTTGTGCAGACAAAATCAGACGAAACCGATTATCGTTTTCCGCTATTGATACTAGACGGCGTATCGTATAAAGATTTTTCAGCATGGATACGATTCAGGGCTGAAAGCGGGAAGGTTGATCAGGCCGGAGGATTGGTCTTCAGATACAAGGACAACAATAACTATTACGTCCTCAGGGGAAATGCCCTGGAGAACAACGTGCGACTTTATGCAGTCGTTAATGGGAACAGAAGGCAGATTGGAGGGAAAAATACCAAAGTAACACCAAACGAATGGCATTTACTCAAGGTTATCTGCAAGGCGGACAAGATTCAGTGCTTTTTTGAAAACACAAAGGTCTTCGAAGTGTCAGACGACACATTTGACGGCGGAAGTGTGGGACTCTGGACAAAATCGGATTCGTATACCTACTTTGATGACCTGGTGATACAGGAATCAAAATAAAGGAAACGAAGTTCTCAACAAGTAATTGTATAATTGTAGATAACGTAGGGTGGACATTGCCCACCAATAACAATTTCCACGTGTCCATTGGTATTAACGATATTCTGGTTTCCGGTTGAAAACAATCGCCAACCGGCAATCAATTGCGCTTTTTTCGGTGGGCAATGTCCACCCTACGTTGAAATATTGAAATTCCTGACCGTCAAGCCACTGTTGGAAATAAGTAACGCGATATTTTCAACCAACAATTGCACCTTTATAAACACCGGGCTGTGTTACATGCGGAAATGTTCGTTGCTTATGGCATTGTGTCTTCTGGAGGAGCTTATTTTGCCCGGAAAAGCCTTGGCATTAAGACCCTTTGTCACAACGGATGCAGATGTTGTCGAACCCAATTTGGTAGAAATCGAATATGGTATTTTTGGACTGCACATGCAAAAACAGCCGGGTGACGATGAACTGACATTGGAACCGACAAGCATTCGTTTTAATTACGGACTATCATGGGATAGCGAAATTGTGCTAGAGACCGTGGGTCAGTTGATAGATACTGAATATACAGGTACATTAGGCATAAAGGAAAAACAATTTGCCTATACCGCAGGGTTTTACAAAAAGGTCTGGTGGCGTGGAAGCGGTTGGATACCCAATTTTGCTACAGAAACCGGTGCTGTATTTCCCACAGAAAAAGGCACTTCCGGATTAAACTTCGAGGGCGCGGGCATCTTCTCGTGGTATCTTAACAACCTCACGTGCCACCTCACATTGGGCGGAGGCGCCGAGAAAGAGCATTTCGGGCAGAACAGACAAGGTCTCTTCATCTATGGCATTATAGCAGACATACCTCTGCCTCACTATAAAAAACTCCATTTCGTATCTGAGTATAGCGGTGAAAAGGTGGAAAGCGCTATATTAGACCATCAATTACTGGGTGGGTTCATGTGGGAAGGGCCAAAAGAGATCGAGTATGACATCGCCGGATTTACCGGTTTGAACGGTGAGAGTGTTGACTGGGGCATGACGATGGGTATAACATTTGTTATTGGTAAAACATTTTACCGCAGAGGTCGCTGAGGCCGCAGAGATTATTATGAGAGAGTAACAAACGATTACGCTGATTTATTCCAATTTTATTTGT
>VGXX01000282.1 GCA_016873155.1 Planctomycetota bacterium
AAATGGCACTGCGTCTTTCAAAGACACTGGGACGTTCTCCCGAAAGTTGGTTGATAATGCAAAATAATTATAATCTTTGGCAGACGAGACAAACAATCAACCTTGATGAAGTTGAAGAGCTGGTAATTGCCTAAACGACAGCTTTAGCACAAGCACGGTGCATAAAGTCATATTAATCTGCTAACAAAAAATGGAGCGGCTGATTATATTAGGCTGCATTATTCGACCATAAGTAGATTGTTAAAAAAGAATCTGCTTTCATAACAAAGAGCAAGATTAGATACCCCACTCAACCCAATCTCAAAAACTAGCAAGAAAATCAGATTGATTCCTTCCTCTAAAATGCATAAAATAAAGCTAAAATATTGTAAAGACAATTACAAAAAGGAGGTAACAGTGCGTATAAGCGACATTCCAGAAATTGCCAAATTAAGCGCGCAGGAAAAAATCCTATTGGTTGAAGATATTTGGGACAGTATAGCTTTAGATGAGTCTGTAGTACCCATTCCGCGTAGCCATATAGATGAATTGGATAGAAGGCTCAGAATGCATGAATCTGCCCCTGGAAACCTTTTAACCCTCGAAGAACTTCAGGCAAGAATAGAAAAAAGGAAATGACGCATAACGTCCGGTTTCTTCCAGAAGTAGAAGACGATGTTATCCGTGGGTATGCCTGGTACGAAGCGAAGTCGTCAGGTCTTGGAGAGGAATACCTACGCATGTTTTATTCCTGCGTTAGTGAGATTTCTAAAAATCCCTTGCTTTATCCAAAGGTTTATAGCGAATTCCGTCGTCGTTTGCTTAGATGATTTCCATACGCTATTTACTTTATGATAAAAGATGGACAAATTGTTGTATTTGGGCTTTTTCATTGTGCACGTGATCCACGCACAATCAGAGCGAAACTGCACGACCGGGAAACATCATAAAAAACTAACAAGCAAGTCGAGCATGTTGGTTCAAGGTAAGTAAAATCCAACATCAACCGTTTATGGCATTCAAAAATCTGTTGGGTTTTGTGTATCAATCTGGCAGGCTAATGAGAAAGGCAAGAAAATATGTGGATAAAACTAGATGGATACACGGGAGATAAATTTGATAATTGATAAATGAAGGTGCGACCCTCGACCCACGACAGGGCTGCAAAATAGCAAGAATTTATGTTTTTTTAAAAAACTAAAGTGTTACCGTGAAACATGATTTTCCAATGAAATAAATGTGCAAATGCTGCAATTGTAAGGTACGAATGGCCGTTCGCCATAATTTTAACGGGCGCTGGTTTGTAACCGGAATCCATGAGTTTATGCGGGCAAATAGCCCTGTGGGTAATAAATGGTAAAGTAGAAAGGGTACAAAACATGGCTGGAAAAACACGAATAAAGGATATGAAAGATAATAAGTGTATCAATATTCCACTTGGAGTTGCTGAGAAGGTGTTTCAAAAGCTGGGAATAGATACAAAGACAAGTAATCTTATGGACGCGAAAAGGGTGATATTTAATCTCTTCGGATTAGATGATCCATACACAAAGTATTCTTCTCGTAAAAAGTTGTATGAACAACGACTAAATAATGCCTACGGCATAAAGATTACGGACGAAGAAATGAAAAAGTTTATGAAGTTATTTAACCTTTCAGAAGAGGATAACTTCCAGGAAAGCATAGGGGGACGCATTGTAAGTGATATTTTAAATGGAAACGTCCTTCCCAACAAAGTAACAATACATCCCCGATCGAGCGCGAAACATGCATCTTCATCACGAACAAAAGATGCAATAGATATAGCTTCTCCTCCTGATAGAGTTCAAACGCATGGTTACCTGATTTTGCGCGATACCGAATTGGCACTTCACGTTAAGCGCCTCCACAGATTCGAGTGCCAGCTATGCGGGCACACCATCGAATTGCCGGATGGCAGGCGCTATGCTGAATCCCACCATATTCAACCTCTCGGTCAACCACATAACGGCCCTGATGTTATTGGCAACATTCTTTGCGTCTGTCCAAATCACCACGCCGAACTCGACTATGGAGTGCCAGAGATTTTCCTATCAAGGATTAGTTGTACAAAAGAACACCCCATTGAGCAGAAGTACATTGATTACCACAATCTAAAAATCCACAATTCCACAAATAGCTAAAAAGCAGAAAACGACCAGAGACTTTTTTATCTCTTTATCAAAGTAATCTATAGTAATAGCCATATTTTTATATTGCTATTTATCACGTCTGTAGTATAGTATGTCTATGGGCAAGACCCGCTTTGAATGGGATGAGGAGAAAGATAAGGAAAATCAGGCGAAACACAAGGTCTCTTTTTCGCTTGCCCAAAATGCTTTTCTCGATCCTCATCGTATCATAGTGGAAGATATTAACCATAGTACTGAGGAGGAGCGTTTTTACTGTATTGGCCGTGTTGGCGACGGTATCATGACTGTAAGATTCACGTATAGAGGTCATGTCATCCGTATTTATGGCGCTGGATATTGGAGAAGAGGGAGGAAGGTCTATGAAGAACAAAATAAAATATACTGAAGAACCGATGGGGAAAGTAAAAGTTGTTAAAGATTTCCTTCCCCCTCCGGAACAGTTGGTGCTGAAAGAAGAGCATGTTAAAGTAACCATCTCTTTGAATAAATCAAGCGTCGAATATTTTAAAAAAGAAGCGCAAAAACATCATACGTCATATCAACGCATGATTCGACGGCTCTTAGATTGGTACGCCTCACAGTATCAAGAGAGCGCCTGACAAGCAAATCCGTTGGACGGCTAACAGCCGCCGCTGAGTTTTTAAGCCTTGACTTGTTCCCAAACTCTGTTTGGGAACACAATAACCGAGAAACTCTGTTTCGAAGAAATTGTTACAACGGCAATTCATCAACAGGGATAACCGAATGATCATTTAACAAATAATTCCGGGAAGAACTATAACGCCAGTGTTCGGGTGCGTCAACCAGACCGTGTCTTACAGGATTATAATGAATATACTCAATTTTTTGCATCAGCATTTCCTCATTCAATATCAACTGTGGATGGATACCTTCCTGCCATACCTGATAATCACTTTCTGTCTCGTATTTTT
>VGXX01000283.1 GCA_016873155.1 Planctomycetota bacterium
CGGGTAATTCCTGCATTGTTTACCAGAAAGTCAATTTTCCCAAATTTTTCTTTGACCTCTTTTACCATATTCTTGGCGCCCTCTAAACTGGCGGCATCAACCTGGAAAGAAAAGGCTTTCACGCCCATGGTTTCTATTTCCTTTACCAATGCATTTGCTGCATCAGCGCTTTTACTATAATTAAAAGCAATGTTACAGCCGTTTTTTGCCAGTTCCAGCGCTATTGCCCGTCCTATTCCTCTTGTGCCGCCTGTAACGATTGCTACCTTATCTTTGAATTCCACTTAATATTCCTCCTTAGATAATAGTATCCATGTTATAAATATATTTTTATTTAAAATTGCAAAGTGTTTAAAAACGAGACTGCTACACACCCCTTACCCCGATCGAGAGGAGAATGACAACCCCCTGAATCCCCCGTTGCTAAGGGGGAAGTAAAGTCCCCTTTTGGGAGGGGATTGAGGGGTGGGTAAGAAATAAAACTAATTTATAGTAATGTGTCATTAATGTTGTATTGTTTATCACACAATGAATTTCAATGTAGGGGTTGAAAATCGTTCGACTGAACTCACGACGAAGTCTTCAACCCTTACAACTTCCAACCATAGGTAGCCTAATTCAATTAACCTGTTGTTGTGGTATAGTAAAGAAATGGGTTTTGAAATGCAAGGCAAAAAATATTGGGGAGGTAATGAAAATAGGAGAAATAGAATCTGAGAAATCTGTGGTTTCAGTATGTTTTATTTCTCTGATGCCTTCCTTGCAAGTTTCAATCGCATCATCTCAGCAAAGAGACCAACCTCATATTCAATGCCTTTCAGGATGTCGTTCTCCACGGCGAAATTAATACATTTCTTCATTTCCTTGAGCGCCCTTGCGTCACGATCGAGAAGGGTTTTGGCCATCTCTACGGCATGATTCAGGACTTCTTTATGAGGCGAAATCTGGTTGATAAGACCCCACTCCAAAGCAGTTTCGGCGCGGATCATCTTGCCCAGAAACAGCATTTCTTTGGCGCGGGCTACGCCAATATAACGAGGCAACCTCTGCGTGCCGCCCAGACCGGGAATAATGCTGAGTTCTGGTTTTGCCTCCGGAAGGCTAAAGAAGGATATTTCGGATGCAATCCGCAGATCACATAGCATGGCAAGTTCCAAACCGGCGCCGATAGTAACGCCGTTAATGGCGGCAATAACCGGTTTTTTGCAATTTTCGATTTCTACGAACATCTCATGGGCGCGGTGGAAACGTTCATAGTTTTTTTCGGCGACCAGACCCGATATCCACGAACCGAAGAGTTCATCGCGGTCGGCGCCGTCACTGAACACCCCCCGAAGTTTGCTGGCGATAATAATAGCGCCGATTTTATCATCACCCTCGTACTGATCCATTTTATCGTAGATGGCGTCGAGAAGCCACGAACCAATGGAATTTCGCGGCGGTTTCTTCATGTAGATAACGCCTATTGACTTGCCATTATCGGCAGAAATCTCTTCAAATTCAATGTGGTTATAACCGGAGTTATCACCCCGATTCATGCGGATGTCTTTCATTGCAAGCAACCCTCAGATAAAGCGCATTTTTCTTAATAATTGAAGCAACTTCAGTGATTTATCTTAGATTATCTTTTTCTTGCAGGAGATTCTCCCTCTTTTATAAGCCTTCCAGCTGGAGGTTGCGGTTTTGGTGGTATCTGTGGTTGCGGTCTCGGTTGCTGTGGTTGTGGTTTGGGTTTCTCTTCTTGCATTTAATTCTCCTTATTCATTTGTTGCGTTTACCATTCCTGTTTTTTGCGCCTGAGAAGCTGAATGGTTGATCATGTAAAAAGGAAATAAACTCAATAATAAGATTACAAGCGAAATGGAGATTGCAACATTTGTACGATGAAGATACTTTGACTTTTCATCGTTATTTTGTGTATTTATTGTACCATATTCACTATACTTTGAGGCAAGAAAAATACGGAGATCATTTTCAACCATCTCATCCACATTTGGCTCTTTGATAGACATATAATAATTCTTAAGGTCTAGAGCATATTGAGCAATTTCGTTGGGTGTGGGAATATATCCATAGGCATAACCAAGATGATAAGCTCTGAAAAAATAATATACAGCAAAGGCAATACTTGTACCTAGAAGTATAGATATTTCTATATCTTTAAACCCACCTGGAATCCCTCATGGATTGCCTCAAGGGCGGTACGCACCTTAACGCAGTCGCCGATAAAGTAAGTCTCCTGGAATTTTCCTTCCACTTGTTTCTGGAGTTCGTTATTAGAACCGTATCCCACGGCAATGATTACGGTGTCTGCCTTGATGAAATGTTCCTGACCGTCCTTCTCATACACCACCCCCCTATGTATTTGTTCGTTTTCGCTGTGGTTGTTTGTTATTTCTTTTACTTTTACTTCCGTTATTTCATGTATCCCTGCATCTTTTAGTTCATTGAGGATAACCCATCGTGTGGAAAAGCCAAATCCGCCCCCAACCTTTTTTTTCATTTCCAGCAGGGTGATATTCCTGTTCCCCTTCGAGGTATATTCAACAATATCTTCTGCGTCGAGCACCTTGTGTTTAAGAAGAAAACAGGCTACCTCCGGTCTCATCGCCCCCTGTTTTGCCAGGTACAGCGCCACCTCACACCCAACCGTTCCACCGCCAATGATGACTATGTTCCTCCCTGTCATTACTTTTCCTTCCAACACACTGCTGGCGATAGAAACATTTTCTCCGTTTATTCCCCGGAGACTGAGCATTGTTGGACGTCCGCCTGTGGCTATGATTACTGCATCAGGGTGTTCTTCCTCCAGTGTCTGTAAATCTGCCTCTTTTCCCATTTTTATATTTACGTTGAGTTTCAAAATTTGTCTTTCCAGATACGAGATGATATTTTGTATTTCTTCCCGCCCTGGTGGAATAAAGGCATATCGTAATTGACCACCCAGTTGATAGCTCTTTTCGTACAGCGTCACATGGTGCCCCCTCAATGCCAGGACACGGGCAGCCTCCATACCACCCGGTCCTCCGCCCACAACCACAACCTTTTT
>VGXX01000284.1 GCA_016873155.1 Planctomycetota bacterium
CATATCATCATCGGAACGGCGGGGCATATAGACCATGGGAAGACGTCTCTCGTTAAGGCATTAACAGGCATTGATACCGATCGGCTGCCTGAAGAAAAACAGCGGGGGATGACCATAGATTTAGGCTATGCCTATCTCGACCTCGATTTAGGTCAGAGGGTGAGCATTGTAGACGTGCCGGGACACGAACGTTTCGTCAAAAACATGCTGGCGGGCGCAACCAGCATAAATCTTGTATTATTTGTTATTGCGGCTGACGATGGCATTATGCCGCAGACGATTGAACATCTTGAAATCATTAACCTCCTGGGAATCCGGCACGGCCTTGTTGCCTTAACGAAAAAAGACCTTGTAACCGATGAATGGCTTGCCATAGTGCAGGAAGATATAAAAAATATTTTGAAAGGTACATCACTGGAAGATGCACCCATTGTGCCTGTTTCTACAGTTACCGGCGAGGGGATTGAGACCTGCAAAACGATCATAAAAAATCTCATCGCACAAATAAAAACCCATGATGATGTACGTGTATTTCGGTTGCCTATAGACAGGTCTTTCACCATAGCAGGATACGGGTGTGTTGTAACCGGGCCTATTATGGGCGGCCAAATTTCAGTAGAAGATGAAGTGGAAATATTTCCTATAAAAGAAATCGTGCGCATAAGAGGGATTGAAGTAACCGGAGAACGGGTAGATACAGCCTTTGCAGGGCAACGGGCAGCGGTCAACCTTGCGGGCGCCAAATCTTCCGAGATCAAACGCGGTTACGAACTTTCTATTCCTGGGTACTTGCAACCCACTAAAATTGTGGATGCGTCATTACGATTGATTAAAAATGCAAAAACTCCTTTGAAAAACAGGGCAAGGATACGGTTTCACATGAATACTTCGGAGGTGATGGGGCGTGTTATACTGCTGGATAGAGAGCAACTGAATCCCGGGGAAGAGGCCTTGTGTCAGTTTCTCCTGGAAAATCTCATTACGACCGAAAGAGAAGACCGATTTATTATTCGGTCCTACTCGCCTGCTCATACCATCGGCGGTGGTAGGGCGCTCAGATACAATACAATGAGGTTGAAGCGTTTTAAAGAAGAGACGTTAAAAACCTTGAAAATTCTGGCCGGGGGAAATCTTTCCGAAATTGTTGAGCAGGTTTATTTGAATAATGTCGTCCGTAGGGGCGAACGTCCGTTTACCCTTACCATTGATGATGTTTCCAGACAGGTCAATATCCATCCTTCGGTTGCAGAGAAGATTATTGCAGATTTTGTAAGGAAAGGCGTATTCATGAAATTTTCTGTGGAGGGGAAAAACGTCATTTTTCATAAAACCCACGTTTTATCTCTGAAGGAAAGGATTTTGAATGAATTAAGAAAATTTCATAAAGATAATCCGTTAAAAATGGGGACTGACGAAACACATCTAAAAACGCTTCTGGGTAAAAATATAAACCCTTTATTAATTACCACAGCGCTCTCTTCTTTAAGGAATGAAAAGGCAGTTAAAGTTACCGACAACAAATTATCTCTGGCGAATTTTAAAATTGAGGTATCAACACAAGACAAGGGCATGGCAGAGAAAATTGAAGGGCTTTTTTTAAAGGCGGGGTTTGCGCCTCCTTCAATGGAAGAAGTGTGTGTAAAATTTGGCGCCTCCAGCAAGACCGTCATATCTTTACTTACCGAACAGAAGAAACTCATTGAGGTCGAAAAGGGCTTATGTTTTCATGCAACAGCGCTTGAAAAATTGAAGGAAAATGTAAAAGAATACATTCTGAAACACGGTCCCATCAGCGTGGCGCAGTTCAGGGACTTGACCAAAACCACGCGCAAGTATGCCGTCCCATTGCTGGAATATTTTGACTCAACCCATTTTACCAAGCGAACGGGTGATGTGCGGATATTGTTGTAAATGGAAATAAAGCAAATTTCTCTGCCTGCTTACTAAAACGACTCTGTGGAAATTCTTCATTTTCTGAAATTGGTGGATTCGCTTAATCGTTCGACTGAGCTCACGACGAAGTCCGCCCTACATAACTAATGTATGAAAAGGAATATTATTCCTAACAGAGACAGTATCCCGCCTATAATTTCTCTTTCGTAGTGTTCAATGGCGCAAAGGTTTATCTTTCTTACACCGTTGTATGCCAGGATCGTCAGCCCTACCATGCTCGAAACGGTTGTTATGGACAGGATTACAGAAAGCAGGAAGAGTGAACCCCAGCTTATTGTGCTGGCAGCGAGAAATATGGGCAAGACGGCAACACAGGGCGAGCAGCTTAGCATCATGAATAGCGAAATGACGATTGCCTTATCGGAGAACTTTGTGTGGTTATGATTGTGTTTGCATGGTCGTAATCTCCCAAAGACAACAAATACGATACCCAGAACAATTAAGATACTGGCTGCAATGGGTTCAGCGACGGTTTCTGCATATTTTGAGATGCGAAGTCCAATCAAGGCGATGATTGAACCTAAAATACACGTTGCTACGGAATGCCCCAGCCCTGCTATGGAAGTAACAAAGATGGTTTTTGTCAGACTCCATTTTTGCCCTCGTCCTATCAGTACAAATGGCATCCAGTGATTTGGCATCACGGCATGGGTTAGGGCAATAAAAAAGGTAGCGCCGATAAGACCGATTGTTGTATTCTGCATTGATAGTTATAAGTTGTATGTTAGGGAAAAGTTTGTCTTTTCCTGGTTTGTAATAATGATTGTTCTAATCCGTTTAGTATTTATGATCATTTTTCGTATCTGGTGATAAAAATACAAATTTTCATTAGCTAAATACTTTTTTTCGCTGGTTCAGGGCTTGCAGCCTGAATCGAAACCCCCCGATTGCCGCTGTCGGGGGGCGAGGACGATTGAACCAGCAAAAAGGAGTTGAAAATCGTTCGACTGAGCAAACGACGAAGTCTTCAACCTCTACAAGTTGCTCTTAACCAGACTAGAGCCCAATAATTGCTATATTTGCCTGGTCGGCGGCTTCGATGGTTTCTTCAATATCGAGAATGAGCGTCCTTCCTGCCTCAAGCGC
>VGXX01000285.1 GCA_016873155.1 Planctomycetota bacterium
CGGTTAAAATGAATAAAAACATAATTTCCAAGCCAATAGATACTGCTTATCGAAACATTAGGCAGATTCTTGAAGATGCCAGAAAGACCGCTTACTCTGCCGTCAATGTTGCTATGGTTCAGGCGTATTGGAACATCGGCAGACTTATTGTTGAGGAAGAACAGCGGGGCAAAGCAAAGGCTGGATATGGTGAATATCTGATTAAAGACCTTTCCCGTCGCATGACCAAAGATTTTGGAAAAGGCTTTGATTGTTCCAATGTAAAAAATATGCGGCAGTTTTACCTGACATTTCCAATTGGCGACGCACTGCGTAGCCAATTGAGTTGGACGCATTACCGGTTGCTGATGCGGGTTGATAATGAGTCAGCACGAGATTTTTATATTGATGAGTGCATCGCTGAAAACTGGAGCACACGCCAGTTGGAGCGGCAAATAAACTCCTTCTACTACGAGCGCATCCTTGCAAGCAAAAACAAAAGACGGGTAAGGACTGAAATACAGAAAATTGAACCGTCAGCGACACCCCACAATGTTATAAAAGACCCTTATGTTCTTGAATTTCTTGGGCTAAAGGAGAACAGAGATTATCTTGAAAAGGAGTTGGAACAAGGACTGATAGACAAACTGCAAGATTTCCTTTTGGAACTTGGAAAGGGATTCTCATTTGTAGCCCGACAGAAACGGATAACTATAGATGAGGATCACTTTTATATCGACCTTATATTCTATAATTACATTCTTAAATGCTTTGTTCTTATTGATCTGAAAGTCGGCAAGTTGACTCATCAGGATATCGGTCAGATGGATTTTTATGTCCGATATTTTGAGAAAGAAATAAAGCCTGCTGAAGATGACCCTACAATCGGACTGATTCTCTGCGCCGAGAAAAATGAGGCTATGGCGCGTTATACGCTCCTTGAAAACAGCAAGAACATCTTTGCCTCGAAATACAAACTCTATTTGCCTACTGAAAAAGAGCTGAAAGAGGAGTTGCAAAGAGAAAGGCTGGCGCTAGAGATGGAAATCAAAAAACATCAAAAGGGAAAAACCTGAATCATTATAAAAAATAAATATTTGTCATTAAAACAATATGTTTACAATTTTATATAAATAAAATACACTAATTATATGCCAAACGAAAAAATCCTTGTTGTCGACGACGAACAAGACCTTGTAAAATTAATACGGTATCATCTCGAAAAAGAAGGTTATAAAGTAATATCCGCCTATAATGGTGAAGATGCATTGTTCCTTTCCAGAAAAGAAAGGCCGGAGCTTATTCTACTGGACCTTATGTTGCCCGGCATTGATGGCCTGGAGGTATGTAAAAAATTAAAATCAGACCCGGAAATGGCTGCCATTGCTATTGTAATGTTGACAGCAAAGGGTGAAGAAGTTGATATAACCGTTGGTTTGAAATTGGGCGCAGACGATTACGTGACAAAACCCTTTAGCCCGAAAGAACTCGTTGCACGTGTGCAGGCGGTGCTCAGACGAGCAAAAAGCGCCTCGACAACAAAAGATTATATTAAAATAGACACCCTTACAATCGATTTGTATAAACATGAGGTGACTATAAAGAATGAACCCGTTCCACTGACCCTTACAGAATTCAAGCTCCTTCACCAGCTTGCCGGTAAGCCCGGGCGCGTTTTTACCAGGGATCAACTGCTCGACGCAGTTTCCGGGCCAGAAACGTTTGTCATTGACCGGACAGTGGACGTTCATATTGCCTCATTGAGAAAAAAATTAAAGGCATATGCAAACCGTATAGTCACCATCCGTGGCATCGGTTATAAATTTAAGGAATAATCCGTAATGTTCAAAAACAAATTATTCTGGAAGATTTTTATCAGCTATACCGTCCTTTTATGTGGATTTCTGAGCCTGGCAGGATATTTTGTAAGCAAGGCCATAAAAGGGTATCAGATGCATTTGTCCGCCAAAAATATTGAGTACAATGCATTGTCAAGTAATCATTTGATTTTATATATACTCCTTACCTTTGCGATAACCCTGGCCATCGGTTTCGTCATTATTAAAATAAATACATCGCCGCTCATGAACATTACTCAGATTGCACAAAGTTTTGCACGAGGAAACTTTGCCAGAAAAGTTGATATCGATTCCTCCGGCGAGATAGGAGACCTGGCAAATGCGATTAATACTATGGGAACTGAGCTTCAATCCAGGATGCAAACCATTCTGGATGATAAAAACAAACTCGACGCCATCATGGCCAACATGAATGATGCGATTATAACAACAGACCTCCAGGAAAGAATCATTCTTATCAACAATGCGGCAAAAAACATGTTCTGCATACCAAAGGTAGCGTTGAATAAAGATTATCTGTGGGAAAAGATCCGAAACGAGAAGGTGTGCAATCTGGTGAGGGAGGTAATACGGTCTTCGGCTAAGATGGGGGACACCACTCAGGCGATGATGACCTCTGAAATTGAAATTCTTTCGCCCGAAAAGAAATTATTGCAAATGCACCTTTCCCCTATTCAGATTGATAAAAATACGCACGGAATTCTCCTGGTATTTCATGATATTACGGAATTGCGGAAACTCGAAAACACACGCAGGGAATTTGTCGCCAACGTATCACATGAACTGAGAACTCCACTTGCTTCTATCAAAGGATATGTGGAAACGTTGCTCGAAAATAATGATACAGACAATGCGTCTGCACGAGAATTTCTCGGTATTATCATGAAACATACGCAGAGACTTGACAACCTGATCAGGGATATTCTGGAATTATCCAAATTAGATTCCAACGATTTAAAGATAGAACTTCATACCGTGGACATACATCTTTGCATGGAAGATATTTTTTCTCATTATAAAGAAAGTTGCGCAGGAAGAGGCCAGACTTTTGAACTGGATATGCCCCGGCAAATACCCACGATTGAAACAGATGAATATCTTTTGCGCCAGTTGCTGACTAATTTACTCGATAATGCTATAAAATATACCCCGAAAGGTGGTCGGATAGGTCTGAAGATTAACCC
>VGXX01000286.1 GCA_016873155.1 Planctomycetota bacterium
TCCGATAAGAATGACATCCGGGTCGTGCCGCAAAATTGAGCGCAATCCTGATGCGAAGGTTAAATCAATCTGTGGATTTACCTGTATCTGATTCACGCCATCCATGCTGTATTCCACGGGGTCTTCCACCGTTACGATCTTTATCTCCGGCGAAACGATTTCCTTGAGGACGGCGTAAAGCGACGTGGTCTTTCCGCTTCCTGTCGGTCCCGTCACCAGCAGCATACCTTCCGGCTTATTTATCATCCGCCGAAACTTAACCAGAAATTCCTGGTTGAATCCCAGTTTTTCAAGATCGAGCATAACCGCTGTTCGATCCAAAATCCTCATTACCACGCCTTCGCCGTGGCTCATAGGGATAATGGAGACCCTCAAATCCACCTCTTTGCCTGCCACCTTCATCTTGATTCGCCCGTCCTGAGGCAGCCGTTTTTCGGCAATATTCAGCTTGGCCAGGATTTTAATACGCGAAATGATGGCATTATAAATTTCACGGGGCGGCGGCGCAAGCTCCCGCAAAACTCCATCCACACGATACCGCAGCCGCGCATTCTTTTCAAAAACTTCCAGATGTATATCGCTTGCCCCCACCTCGATTGCCTTCGTCAATACGCTGTTCACAAGGCGTATAACGGGCGCCTCAGAGGCCATGTCCCGCAACTGCTCGACGTCCTCCATCACCTCAATGGTGGAAGTCGCGGCCTCTTCCTCTTTCACCTCGCCCTCATAGAGGGCTTCGAGTGAAGCCAGAATATCTTTCTCACAGCCGGCAAATACCCCTATTTGTTTATTTGTGGCGGAGGCGATAGTCTCTACCAGCAACGAATCCTGAGGATCTGCCAGTGCAATATCCAGCATCCCATCGAATACCCTGAGCGGAAGCACACGATTTGTCACAAAGAACACCTTGGGGACGCCCTCTATCAAAGGATACCGGTCTTCCTTTTTCTTCTCCCAAATCGGTATCTGTAACAATTTACCGTAGGCAAGCCTGAGGTCTTCCTCAGAAACGGTCCCCAAATCAATCAGGATGCGACCCAGCTTTTGCCCCGTCTGCTTCTGCACCTCAATGGCGCGATCCAAATCCGCCCGGGTCACCTTGCCGATTTCCACTAACACATCGCCTATATTGTTAATTGTTATTTGATCCATACTTTAATGCTTCAGTGGTTAGCAAAAATATTGTGATATTTTTAACAAAATTTACGAATTACGATTTACAATTTTATTAAATCCCAAATCGTAAATCTAAAATCGCAAATTCCCATTCAAGGACTCTTCCGATCCTTCCAGGTTAGGAATATTGTCTCACCCGCCTGACATTTCGGACAGCCCCCTTACTCCCAGCTCGCCACGTCCTTATCCTCGCCATCTCCTCCGGAATTGCCATCCGCGCCGTACGAAACGATATCATAGTCCCCTTGTTCGCCCGGATAGGTATAAACATACGCATTCCCCCACGGGTCTTTAGGGATAAATTTCTTTTTTAAATACGGACCTTTCCAATTTGTAAGCCCCTGCGGTTGTGTCACCAACGCCTCCAGGCCCTGTTCCTGCGTGGGATACTTCGTGGTATCGAGCTTATACATCTCCAGGGCGCTCGAAAAGCCCTCAATTTGCTGTTTGGCTACCGTTTGACGGGACTCGCCCACCCGGCCGATCATCTTTGGGCCGATCAGCGCGGCAAGCAGCCCAATAATAATCATCACGATCAACAATTCCAGCAACGTAAATCCGCTTCTTCTTAATAGTTTTAATCTCAGCCTTTTTTCCATTTCTGCATCACTCCAATTAGATTAGGCTGCCTATGGCAGCAACTTTTTATATACACGGCAAATGCCGTTAAAAACAACCCCCCCCCGCCCCCTTTATTAAGGGGGATTTCCCCGAGTCCCCCTTATAAAAGGGGGATTAAGGGGGTTGTCTGGTATGCTATGATATAAACTTTGCAATTCCTCATATACGTCACTGTTTCCCCTCAGTTTTCACGCAAGGTTGTTACATCGTCAAAATTCATCAAGTCCATCATATCGTCCTTTATTGCCATCGCATAAATGCCGTTTTTTGTCAGATATGCAATCGCCTCGTCAGGCAAGTAAAGAGCCGCAAACACCGGAACGAGCCTCTTCCCTTTATACTCAGGAAAGTATTCATAAATTTCCTTCAAAACTGCAACGAATTCATCAATATACTGCACTCGTGGAGTGGATTTTACCTCGACAAGCATAACCATGGTATCATATACCGCAATAATGTCAAACTCCCGTCGCTTTTCTTTGGCCTTTACCTTTCTCTTATACCTTCTTACCATAAAATCTTCTTCGTCACTGCATCCAAAATACTTTTGGGCAATCTCTCTCACACAGGGGGCGACGAAGTCCTCTGCCAACGTTCCCATCTTGTTGGTAATCTCACCCCACTGCTTGAACGCCTTTTTCCTGTCTTCCCGCATCTCTTCTTTGAATGCACGCATCTCATCTTTAAAATCACTCATTTCATCCTTAAACTCCCCCATCTCATCTTTGAATTCCCGGAGTTCCTTCTCCGTCTGCATCTGAGAATTACCAACATTTCTGATATATTCCTCAAGCACCTTCTCAAGATTGTCAACTCTGTCTTTTACAGACGGCATACACACCTCCTTTTTCCCGCAGCAGTCTATCACCCACCCCTTATTCCCCTCTTGGGAGGGGATTGAGGGGTGGGTCTGAATGGAAACCACAGATTACACTGATAAGAAAACAGACGCTCTATGCAATCTGCGAACTTCTGTGGTTCCAAATATTTATTACCAGTCTAAGGCTTTGCCCCGATTTATGTCATTCATCTCCTGTGTCTTCATCCGTTGCTTCATCATCTTCACCCTCGTCTTCATCAAACTCATCGTCCGCGCTCATGACATTATCTAATCCGTCCGTATCTATGTCTTCTGTTAATTTATCAGAATCTTTTGATTTATCAATATTTTTTTTGATCTCCTCTTCATCAG
>VGXX01000287.1 GCA_016873155.1 Planctomycetota bacterium
GGAGATAATGTGAAGGTAAACGTAGAGTTGTTGACGGCGGTGGCGATGGACGAGGGGTTAAGGTTTGCAATTCGAGAAGGTGGAAAGACCGTTGGCGCCGGTGTCGTTACTAAGATTATTGAATAAATTATATTTAGTGATTGATTTTAGTAAAATGTGTGTTATATTTATTCTCTTTTGCAATTAATGGTTTAATAGTTTCTTTATTGGAGTGTTATGGTGCTGGATCAGAAAATAAGAATACGAATGGAAGCTTACGACTATCGGGTATTGGACCAATCCGCCTTAGAAGTTGTTGAAACGGCAAAGCGTACTGGAGCAAAGGTTTTTGGCCCGGTCCCTTTGCCAACTCGTATCGAAAGATACACAGTGCTTAGATCGCCGCATGTTGATAAAAAGTCTAGAGAACAATTTGAGATAAGAACCCATAAAAGGTTGATTGATATTGTTGAGCCTACCGCAAAAACTATGGATGCGCTGAATAAAATAAATATGCCGGCAGGTATAGAAATTAAAATAAAGGCTTAGATTAAGAAACGTAAACATTCTTGTGGATTGAGGTGAAAGTGGCATGTTAAGTGGATTTCTTGGGAAGAAAATTGGGATGACGCAAATTTACACTGATGATGGGTGTTTGCTCCCGATAACCCTGATTCAAGCAGGGCCGTGCAGTGTAATGCAAATAAAAACTATAGAGAATGATGGCTATTCTTCAATTAAGTTGGGCTTTGACGATAAGAAAAAGAAAAATGCAACGAAGCAGGAGATCGGAAGTGCGGCAAAGGTTTCGCAGGAGCCGAAAAGGTTCGTAAGGGAAGTGAAGCCGGAAGCGGGTGCTGAAATTAAATTAGGGCAGAGTATTACCGTGGATGTGTTCGCCGATGTCAAGCAGGTGGATGTGATTGGAATGACAAAGGGGAAAGGATTTGCAGGTGTGATGAAGAGATGGAATTTTAAGGGTGGCGCAAACACCCACGGGTCTACACGGCATAGACCGCCTGGTTCGATTAGTTCCAACACAGATCCGGGAAGGGTAATCAGGGGAAAGAAAATGGCCGGAAGACTCGGTGCCGAACGTGTAACAATAAAGAATATTGACGTAGTGAAGATTGATAAAGACAGGAATCTAATATATGTCAGAGGTGCGGTTCCTGGGCATAAAGGAAGTTATCTTATATTAAATAAAAGTAGAGTGAAAAGGGTGGGTAAATAAAAGTTATGGAAATACCTGTATATAGCAAAGAGGGAGAAAAAATAGATAACTTACAGTTGGACGATAAGAAGTTTGGAGGGCCCATTCGTAAGAAACTGCTGAGGGATGCAGTCATCATGTACGAAGCAAACAAGAGACAGGGAACGGCTTCTACTAAAACTAAAGGCGAAGTTGCGGGTGGTGGAAGAAAACCATGGGTGCAAAAGCATACAGGTAGGGCAAGAGCTGGTAGTATTCGTTCGCCGCTGTGGAAAGGTGGCGGTGTGTCGCATGGTCCAAAACCAAGAGACTATTCATTTGCAATTCCTAAAAAGGCAAGAAAGTTGGCGCTCTATACAGCGTTATCTGCGAAGGCTCGGGATAACGAACTAGTTGTTATGGATGATTTAAATTTTGATATTCCTAAGACCAAACAAATGGTTGGCATATTAAAAGCTCTTAATATAGATAATTCCAGTTGTCTGATAGTGGTGCCCAGGATAAACGATACGGTTTGGAAATCTGCGAGGAATATACCATCTGTAAAAGTAATGACGAGTACAGAGCTAAATGCATATGAGGTTCTTAGGCCAAAAAAAGTACTTTTAACAAAGGAAGCATTGAGTAGCATAGGATAGGAGTAAAGAATATCTCATGGATACGTACAATATAATAAAGAAACCTTTGCGAACTGAAAAGAGCGTTGCGGATGGAGAGGCAACGAATTCATATCATTTTGAAGTTGATTTAAGGGCAAATAAGATCCAAATAAAAAAGGCAGTAGAGAAACACTTCAATGTGAAAGTTCAGGATGTAAGAACCATAGTAAGAAAAGGCAAGACGAGAAGGGTTCGTTTCAGGTTAGGGAGGACAAAAGACTGGAAGAAGGCTGTCGTTACATTGAAAGAGGGTAGTACAATAGATTTTGGCTATTAAAAAACGAAAAGGAATAGATATTCATGGGCATCATATATTATAAACCGGTTACTGCAGGAAGACGATTTGCAAGTGTTTCGGATTTTTCAGAAATAACAAAAACGAAGCCTGAAAAATCATTATTAGAGCCTTTAAGGAAAACCGGAGGTCGAAATACAGAAGGTAAAATAACCGCTGAACATATTGGAGGCGGGAGCAGACGACACTATAGAATCATTGATTTTAAACGCAAAAAAGATAATATTCCGGCAAAGGTTGCCAGTATAGAATATGATCCTAACCGATCTGCGCGTATCGCCCTCTTGCATTATGTTGATGGAGAAAAGAGATATATTCTTGCCCCTGATAAGCTGCAGGTCGGCAAGACTGTAATGTCGGGTGATAAAGTGGAACCGGAAATCGGTAATTGTATGCCGATTAAAAATATACCGCTGGGCTTGGATATACACAATATCGAGTTGCACGTTGGCCAGGGTGGACGATTGGTGCGTTCTGCAGGTGGCGTGGCCAAATTGCTGGCGAAGGAGGGGGGGTATGCCCATATAGTCCTACCATCGGGAGAGGTAAGGAAAGTTTTTGTCGGTTGCAGGGCTACGATAGGACAGCTTGGAAATCTCGATCATGGTAACATCAGATTGGGAAAAGCAGGTAGAAAACGCTGGAAGGGGATAAGACCACATGTGAGGGGTGTAGCTCAAAATCCTGTGGCGCATCCATTAGGCGGAGGAGAAGGCAGAAGCGGCGGTGGAAGGCATCCTTGCTCCAGGACTGGTTTGTTGGCGAAGGGTGGAAAAACGCGCAAAAAGAAGTCGTTGAGTAATAAGTTTATAATTCGCAGAAGAAGGGTTGGC
>VGXX01000288.1 GCA_016873155.1 Planctomycetota bacterium
TGACCCAGTAGGGTTCTTAACGATTCTTGTTGCTGATCGCTTATTGCTTTAGGTGTTCTCATAATATCCTCCAATAATAAATTTACCGGGAGGATATTATATATTAGTTTATGTATGAATGCAACTTAGTATAAAGAGATTGCGGGTGAAACGCACTTGCTCGCCTTGAATGCCTCGATAGAGGCGTCTGCCGCCGGTGAATTTGGCAAACGGTTCGGCGTGGTGGCGGCAGAGGTGCGGAGGCTTGCAGAACGGACAAAGGCGTCAGCAGAAGAGATAAAAGGCGTTGTTTCAGAGATACAGGTGGCAACCAACGCCGCTGTTTTATCTACGGAACAGGGGGTAAAGAATGTGGAGAAAGGTGTTGAAGTGGTGCAAAAGGCAGGGCAGTCTATCGAATCTATCCTGCATTTGACAAAAGAAACAACAGACGTCTCCAAGCAAATCGTTATGGCAACGCAGCAGCAGAAAAGCGCCACAGAGCAGGTGGCAGTGACCATGAAAGAAATATCCGAAGTTGTTGGACAGACGGCCGCGGGATTGAAACAAACCACAGCCGCTGTCGCCGAATTGAATAAACTGGCAGACGATTTAAAAGAAATAGTTAAAAAGTTCAAGACATAGCGTAGCCGCTCCGTAACCATAAATAATTTCATAACGTAGAATGGCCGCAACCAAAGAGTGAAAAATGAAGACAGGCGGCGGGTGTCGATTTCTGCGTCACCATTTCTAAAAACTTGTAGAAAAAAGAAGTTTTTACATGGCAATACTATACTATGGAAAATATCCTCGTATTTAAAATTGGGGCAACCTGTTTTGGTATAGAAACGGCTTACGTAAAGACTGTTACTAAAAACCTTGAGGGCGTTTATGCTGAACCCCTGTCAGGCATTGGTGTGGGTATCGCAGGCTACGATGGCCAAAAGATTTGTATGTTTGATTTGGAGAAAAAATTTTTTGGGAGTACCGATATAGGGTTAGATGCATGTCATGATGCGGAATTTATAGTAGTCTCATTCGAGGGTAATGGATTTGCAATACCAATTGACGGGACAGCAGATATCGTCCAGGTTTCAGAGAACGATATATTGCCAATTCCTGCATTTGCAGTGAGATATATGGCTAAAAACATCTTTAAGGGTGTGATTGTCTTAGGCGATAAATTGGTATTAGTACTGAATGTTGGCAGATTGTTTAATTAGGCACAGTGAAAAATAACCCCCTCGCCCCCTTTATTAAGGGGGATTTCCTCAAGTCCCCCTTAGCAAAGGGGGATTCAGGGGGTTGTCTGGCATGTTATGACAAACTTTGAAATTCCTAAACATAAATTTAGGCTGCTTTTGGCAGCGCTTTTAAAAGCTCCCCTCTATTGGTAGGACAGACGTCCCCGTCTGTCATTATAATGTCAGGCGAGGACGCCTGACCTACCTGTAAGGGGTGGGGGGTAAGGTTTTACCCATCCCTAAATCCCTTCCCAGGAGGGGATTTCTCAAATCTCAAAGGGGGATTGTAAAACAATTTTTTATGGTAAATTGCCGATATATATTTTGCTTCATACTGATATTGATTATCGTAATTTGTTATGAGGTTTCTGCTGAAGATGTGGAGGAGCTTCACGGGAATAAAATTATGGATAATTCCTTCCTGCTTGAGGAGGCATACAATCAGGAGCCAGGAGTTATCCAGCATATTCAAACATTTCGATATTTGGAAAAGAGCGAGAACTGGGAATATTCTTTTACCCAGGAATGGCCTGTTCCTGGACAGAGGCATCAGTTTTCCTACACCATTCCCGTTAGCTATCTGAATGATCCTGTGAATGAAACGAACATAGGAGACGTTGCGTTGAATTATCGCTACCAGCTTCTTTTCCGGGAGTCGGTGGCCCTCGCGCCTCGGTTTTCAACGCTTTTGCCCACAGGAGATTATAGGGAAGGATTTGGCAGCGGCGCCCTGGGGTATCAGATGAATATTCCGCTGAGTTTGGAACTTCCCGGCAAATTGGTGAACCACTGGAATATGGGGACGACAATTACTCCAGGAAATAAAGAAGCCGGCGGAGCAGATGCCGATACCTTTGGATACAACTTTGGGACCAGTCTTATCTTGCTTGTATCGGAAAATTTCAACCTCATGTGTGAGGCTGTATGGAATTCACCTGAGTCTGTTCAGGTAGACGGCACAAAAACACGGAATGACTCGTTTTTTATTAACCCGGGCGCTCGATTTGCCATTAACCTTGAATCTGGATTGCAGATCGTGCCTGGAATTTCCTTTCCGATTGGTTTGGGGCCTTCGAAGAACGAATACGGTGTATTTCTGTATCTTTCCTTTGAACACCGCATGTTTTGAATCGGGTTTTTAAAAGATAAATTTATTGTATAGGAACTTTTGTTTTATTCTTGCGGGTTTTAGGGCGATATGATAAATAAAAATCCCCCTTAGAAACATGTCCTCGTGAAAACGGGGAAGGGGGCTAGGGGGTTGTAAATATTCTCATTCGAAGAAAAGACACAACCCCCTTTCCCCCTTTGTTAAGGGGGATTAACTTAACAGGGTAATACTATAATATGGGCAATGGTTTTGACATAACGTCCTTTATCCCGAAGTTTGTTGACGAGAACAGGGACAGGATACAGAAATTAAACCGGGCAATTCTTGCCTTTGAAAAGGACGCATCCAATCTTGAATTGCTCAAAGAGATTATGAGGGAAGTCCATACCCTGAAGGGGACGGCAAGGATGATGGGATTTGTCGATATTGTAACCCTCTCTCATAAGGTAGAGGATATGTTTGTGAAGGTTAAAGAAGGCGGTCTGCAATCCACAGAAGGACTGTATGATATTGTGTTTCAGGCGTTGGACATGATAGCAAACATGGTGGAGTCGAAACTTAAGTATGTCCGGTCAACAAC
>VGXX01000289.1 GCA_016873155.1 Planctomycetota bacterium
GAAATGCCAAGCTTCTTTTCGTCTTCATACCGTGAACCCAGGCCGATATACGCCGCCATTACCACGGAATGGATATGGGGCATCTCAATATATATTACGCGTAGTCCATTTGTAAGTATTTCTTTATTGTAGGTATACATTCACTGTAAAATTTATAATTTATGGATTTTAGTGAAAAGGGCTTTTAAATTACCCAAAAATTAACACGTTGGGACTTTCTTAAGATGAAAGGCTAAAATCCAATATAGATAATAGAGCAAATTGTAAAGTACATTTCAAATATGAAATTTTAAATATTGGCAATATTCGTTCCATAACTGAAGGCAATCGATTTATGAATTATAGCTAACTCTTTATTATCAAAACCATAATATCGTATTAGCAAGATAACAAATTTTCTTTGGAATGGGCATTTGTTCGTATTCCTAAATGATAAGGGATTAAATCCTCCTGTTCTCTCATTTTACGCAGCAATTAATTGAATCGTTAGTAATTGTGTGAAAAATTTGTATCAAGGGGTGGAAATGGATATTGACCTTATTATCAACAATTTGGTGCATCCTCCGGTCCTTTTCTTTTTCCTCGGTATGGTTGCAGTATTTTGCAAATCAGATCTGAAAATCCCCGACCCTTTACCCAAACTCTTTACGCTTTATTTACTCCTTGCTATAGGGTTTCATGGCGGAGTCGAACTCCGTAAAACAGGAATCAATCAGGAAGTTATATTCGCCTTGTCTGCCGCTATGTTTATGGCGGTTATTGTGCCAATTTATGCATTTTTTATCTTGAGACTGAAATTGGATGTTTATAATGCCGCAGCGATTGCCGCAACCTATGGTTCCATAAGTGCGGTGACATATATTACTGCCGTAACCTTTCTCCAAACTTTAGGTCTTGAACCTGCCGGGTACATGGTAGCGGCGTTGGCGCTTATGGAGTCGCCGTCAATTGTTATTGCTATTATTCTGGCAAGGATATACGCTCCAAAGAAAGAGAATGACGAAAATGAATTTTCTTGGTCTGGGGTCTTTAAGGAAGCCTTCTTGAATGGCTCCGTATTGCTTATAACTGGCAGTCTTTTGATAGGATTAGCTTCGGGAGAAGAAGGGTGGGATACTTTAAGGCCTTTTACAAAAGACATATTTAAAGGCATGCTCAGCTTTTTTCTCCTTGACATGGGGCTTTTGGCGGCAAAAAGAATCAGTTATTTAAAAAGTGCTGGATTTTTCTTGCCGCCTTTTGCTATAGTAATGCCCGTTCTTAACGGATGTATAGGAATTGTTTTGTCAAAACTTATAGGATTACAGCCGGAGAATGCCCTTATGCTTTCAATACTCTGTGCAAGCGCATCAGACATTGCGGTCCCGGCGGCTATGAGGTTGTCGCTTCCTGAGGCAAATCCAAGCTTGTATGTTCCTATGTCTTTGGCTATTACTTTTCCATTCAATATCATTGTAGGAATACCTTTGTTTTATTATCTAATTAATAAAGCCGACGAATTAATTCCCTTATTTTGGAAATAAAAAATGAAACGAGTGATGAAAGTTGAAATAATAACAGATTCTATTGAAGTTGAAAATGTAGCTAAACTTCTCGATGAGATTGGGGTTTACGGTTATTCTATCATAAATGATGTGGTCGGGAAAGGAAGTAGGGGTGTAAGGTCAGGTTATGAATTGACCGGGCTATTTAAAAACAGTTATATAATGGTCGTATGTAACGAAGTGGAAATGCACAAGATCGCAGAAGCTATAAGGCCAATTATCAGGAAGTTTGGAGGGCTTTGTATCGTTTCTGACGTTGTAATGAGTATAGGTAAAAAATAAATAAGGTAAAAAGTTCCACTTTGACTTATTGAATGGTGCGTGAACTTTCATAACCTTAATTGTCTGTCAAATTCACCTCCGAGTAGTTTCTGTCACGTCTCTAAAAATTGACTATTCTTACCTTTCTCCCTTCAATCTTTAGCCTTCCCTCGGAAAAGAGGCGTATTGCCTCCGGATATGCCTTGCATTCTTCCTGAAATACGCGCGCAGCAAGGGTGTGAGGGGTGTCGTCATCAAGGACAGGAACAGCGCTTTGGATGATAATGGGTCCATTATCGTATACATTATCAGCAAAATGCACCGTGCATCCGGAGACCTTTGCGCCATAGTTGATGACGGCTTCGTGTACCTTGTTGCCGTAATAATGGTGGCCGCAAAAGGCAGGAATGAGTCCCGGATGAATATTCATGACCTTCCCTTTATACTTTTCAGGGATTTTGTAAAAATGTACGAAACCTGCAAGGGTAACGAGGTCAATAGGGTACTTATCCAATTCCGCCGTAATGGCACGACTAAAAGCATCAATATCTTTGTAATTTGAGTAAGGAACGACTGCTGTGGGAATACCGTGTTTTCTTGCCCGTTCCAGCCCGAAGACATTGGGTTTGCTGCTTATGACGACCTGAATAGCGGCAGGTAAGTTCCCTTGTTCTATCTGATCTAGAAAATTTTGAAGGGTATTGCCACTGCCGGAAATTAACACCCCTAAATTTATCATAAGAATGTATGAAAAATATTGACAAGAAAAATAAGGTTTGTTATCATGTGTTTCTTTATTGTTCCTGAAAATTTCAAATACACTATTAACATATAAAATTCAACTTTACATGTCAAAGATAATTACAGAAAAGTCGAAAAAGGCGTTCGCTGAGGCGCAGAATTTTATACCCGGCGGGGTGAATAGCCCTGTCAGGGCATTTGGGGCGGTAGGCGGTACTCCGATTTTTATACGGTCAGGGTCGGGGTGTTATTTAACGGACGTTGATGGTAATAAATATGTGGATTATATAGGTTCGTGGGGGCCGCTTATCTTGGGACATGCGGATCCCAGGGTTGTAAAAAGGATTAATGAGGCAGTTGC
>VGXX01000290.1 GCA_016873155.1 Planctomycetota bacterium
GTTGAGCGCATCTACCGGGGTATCAGCCAAATAAATGAAGAACCCGTTATTTTCAAATGGCGTTATAAAATGGATGAAATCGCAGCCACTTGATTTATGCCATGTTATTTACGGAACGTACTACTAGTGCTGAATCTGTATAAATCAGAAATTCGAATATCGAAATCCGAATAAGCGCAAAATGCGGGTTTGAGTTTGTCTCGAATTTCGGAATTAGTATTTCGAATTTATGCTAGGTAGGATGGGTTAAGCCTGTCCTGAGTGTACGAAGGGCGCAGCGAACCCATCGATATTTTTTCTTCAAAATGATCAAATGTGAGAGGTAAAGAGAAAACATGAGTTTATTAAAGATTGCAACCTATTCACTGGATACCCGGTGGTTTACGGCCGTTGCAGCCACGCTAATGATTGCATTCGTCTCTCATTTGTATGGCTGTGCGGTGATTGTTCCCTGGTTTTTCATAGCGAGTCTGGTGATATTCCTCTCTGTGGCCATTTTTAAGGTAACACAAACGGTATTATTCAACAAGGATACTTTAAACGAACTGCTCAATCCGGAAAAAACGCTCAATTTATTCACCATTGTTGTAGCTATTAACTTTGCCGGCGTTTGTTTTTCAAAAATATTTCACCTGCATACCACCGCCTGTATATTCTGGTACGCGGCTATAAGTTTCTGGCTGAGCATATCACTCTTTTCGCTGAGCATCCTGTTTTTGTATCACAAATCCGAAGACAGAAAGATTGAGGAGATATTTCACGGCGGATGGTTCTTTATCACGGCAGGCGCTCAGTCCACGGGTTTCTTGGGGGTAATTATTGCAGAACATGCAACAAGACATGTGATGTTTATTCAATTATTTTCGTTTGCTCTCTGGTCTATAGGAGCGAGTTTGTATCTCATCTTTATGGTATTCATTATCATGAGATTAATTTTTTACCAGTTCAGAAGTAATACAGCGCTATCACCATACTGGATGAATGCCGGAGCGGCAGCATTAACGGCGCTTACCGGTTCAGCATTGTATCAGTGTATAAATACCTTAGGTGGACCATTTGCAGATTTCCTCCCATTCCTGAAGGGGATTTCCCTGTTTTTTTGGTCTGTTGGGTTGTGGTGGCTGCCGTTCCTGGTAGTCCTGGCAATCAGGAAACAGGCTTACGGTGACGAAGGACTTGTGTTTACGGTAGGATATTGGGAGATTGCCTTTACCCTGGGTTTATATGCCAACAGTACGATTCAATTAGTTGAATTGTTTAAAGGACAGTATCTTGACATCGTTTCGATATGTTTTTATGTTGCCTTCATTGTCCTCTGGTGTTTTTCGTCTGTATTTACCATCGTTCATTTAGTAAGGTCCTCGATATGGGTACCCGTTAACGACCTGACACTCAATTATGTGATTCCGTATAGCCTTAAACTGCGGGGAAGACTATTTAAGGTGAAGGAAGTGGTAAATGAATGGCTGGATCAAACCATTCAAGGCGTGCTCAGGAAGCGATATTGTGTGGTTACCACCGACAATCTTACCTGCCTCATTTCCTACGATATTTCAGCAAAAAAATGGTATTTTGATCACGTAAAAGACTGACGACACACATTCTTAAACCAACCTATTAGGTAGGGGCAGGTTTGAAACCCGCCCCCATATGGCGTTTAATTAACCGTTACGCCTTCGAGAAATCCCTCAAGTTTTCTGCTTCGCAGCGGATGTTGAAGTTTACGAAGGGCAATGGTCTCTATTTGCCGTATTCTTTCTCTTGTTATGTTAAACCTATTGCCAATCTCTTCCAGCGTATGGGTATATCCATCACCCATACCAAAACGCAGTTTAAGCACCTCGCGTTCCCGTAAACTCAAGGTATTTAAAACATTTTCCAATTGTTCCTTGAGCAATGATTGATTAGCAGCATAAAGGGGGGATTCCACCTTTTTATCTTGAACAAAATCTTCAAACATTGTCTCGCTATCAGCGCCAATCGGATTTTCTAATGATATAGGCTGAGATGCAATCCGATATACTCGGTAAACCTCCGAGACCGGAATTTTCGCCTCTTTTGCAATATCTTCTATACGGGACTTCCTATCGAGACCGGACTGAACATTCTTTAAAACATGGGCTGTCTTATTGATTATGTCCGTCATGTGCACGGGAATTCGCACCGTCCTTGCCTTGTCATCTATTGCCCTGATAATCGCCTGCTTAATCCACCAGGTAGCATACGTACTAAATTTAAAACCCATACGATAATCATATTTGTCGACAGCTCGCATCAGGCCGGTATTCCCTTCTTGAATAAGATCGTGAAAAGTCATCCCGCGTTTCCTGTACTTCTTTGCAATACTTACCACTAACCGCAGATTCCCTTCGGAAAATTGTTTTCTCGCTGAGTCATATTCATTGTATATGGAATTGATCGCATGAATAGCCTTCTTCCGCTCTTCAACGGGAACCATGAACAAAGTTTTCGTTTCATTTACATTGAAGTTGTGCGAAAGTCTCTTGAAAATTTCTCTCTTCTGATGTGAACCTTTAAATCGTTTTTCAAATTTTACTATTTCGGATAAAACATCCAATAGTTGTTTCATAACAGGCAAAATAGTTTCCGTACGAATATGCATAGCTTCAAGTTTTCTGATTACGTTCCTTTTTCTGGATGATATCTTTCTGAAAATCCTGGATCTTACATTGCCTGGACTGTTCCCCTTAATCTTTCCATAGTCCCTCAAATTATCTTCAAGTATGTCTCTGATCTCCTCTGCCATGCTATGGATTTTCCCGATCATTTCATCTTTACTCTGGTCTTTTTTAACTGCCGTCTCAATAAATTGAACAAGATCGGATTCACTATCCACATCCTCCAGAATACGCACGTAGTTTTCCACAGCATAATCAAA
>VGXX01000291.1 GCA_016873155.1 Planctomycetota bacterium
GATCTTGATTTTATCGTTAACTTTTTTTGACAGTTCAATAATCTTTTTTATGATATCTTTACCTGGAGTATCTTTGGGATGTGCCTTTCCGGCGTAAATGATCTGGAACTCGCCTTTTTCACGTAACTTCAACAATCGTTCCAGATTCGAAAATATTAAATCGGCTCTTTTATAAGAAGTAAACCTCCTTGCAAACCCAATGGTTAAAACATCTACATTTATATCGATACCGGTTGACTCTTTTACGTAACCCACAAGAATGTTTTTAGCCTGGAGATGCGTTTCCCACAATTCTCCGTCCGGAATAACTTCTGAACGTACGAACAGTTCCGGTTCGTTTGCCCAACCGTGAATATATTTATCATACAATTGCTTCATGCCTTCACACGTCCATGTAAATGAATGGACACCATTGGTAATAGCATTGATTTCGTAACCGGGGAACAAGGCTTTTGATACTTCGCCGTGCTTTTTGGCGACACCGTTGACATAATTGCTCAGATTTAATGCAAGGAATGTCATATTGAGATGGTTCTCGCCTCCCAGCCTTTTTAATTGCTCTAAAGGAATAATCTCTCCCAGAACTTTTTTTACAATGTCATAGGAAAATCGGTCATGGCCTGCGTCGATAGGGGTGTGAGTCGTGAATACACACAATTCTCTTACTGCATCAATATCCCAGATCCATCGCTCATCCCATACACTTTCGATGTCCCTTTTATGCATCAGGAGCAGTTCGAGCGTCAATAAACTGGCGTGACCTTCATTCATATGATACTTCTTGATATGAAAGCCCAGCGCATGGAGCATACGTACTCCGCCGATACCCAGGACAATTTCCTGCTTTAGGCGGTAACAGTCATCGCCGCCATACAAAAAGGCAGTTATCTCACGGTCTTCTTTTGTATTTTCCCCGACGTCTGTATCGAGATAGATCACATCTACTTTTCCTCCGGTAACGCTTTGCACATTGTAACGCCAGGCCTGGATATAAACGTCGCGCCTTTCAATTTGGACCGCAATCTTTCTGGATAAGCGTATCATACACGTTGACGGGTCCCAATCAATTGGATATTCAATCTGTCTTCCTTCGCTGTCAATGTCCTGGCGAAAGTAACCCTTTTTTGAGAGTAGTGTGACGGCAACCAGAGGTATTTTGAGGTCTGCGCCTGATTTTATGGTGTCTCCCGCGAGGACGCCCAGACCGCCGCTGTAAGTTGGTATGTTGTTGGAGATGCCAATCTCCATGGAAAAATAGGCAATTTTCACTTCGTTATTCATTTTATATTGGGAGAAGAAAGTTTACTCATCCTTTGGGTGAGAAAAATATTTTCAGTATAGTCAACCGGGCAATCGACAACGCTGACGCCGCGTTGCTTGATGGCGTCTTGTAAAATCGGTTTTAGATCATTTGCAGATTCTACACGATAGCCTTTGGCGCCAAAGCTTTCTGCATATTTGACAAAGTCGGGATTAGAGAAGTCAACAAATGCAGACCGTCCAAAGAAATTCAATTGTTTTGATTTAATGACGCCATAGCCGTTATCATGAAAAATTAACGATATGAATGAAAGACCAAGACGAGCGGCTGTTTCTATTTCCTGAGAATTCATGAGAAAGCCGCCATCGCCCATAATCGCAATGACCTGCCGTTCCGGGTATACCAATTTTGCTGCGATCGCACCCGGCAGTGCGATACCCATTGAGGCAAAACCGTTTGAAATAATGCAGGTATTGGGTTTGTACACAGGATACATACGCGAAATCCATAATTTATGAGCGCCTACATCACTAATCAAAATATCATCGGGTTTTAATACTTCACGCACAACGCACAATATTTTTTGAGGCTTCATAGGGAATGATGTATCGTCGTGCGTAATTTTGCATTCTTCTGTAACCGAATTTCGCAAAATACTGATAATATGTTTTGTTTCTTTTATTCTGACCATACCTGACAAATGGTCAAGGGTTTCAGAAATTTTACCAATTACTTCCATATCAACATTATAATAGGCGTCTACCTCGCTGGGAGTAACGTCGATGTGGAGTATATTCTTTGACTTATGTGGATTCCATTTGTAGGGGGGATATTCCACAAGGTCGTATCCAATAGCGATAATTAAATCTGCCTGGTCAAAACCGCAAGAAATATGGTCATCATCGCGCAGGCCGATTGAAAGCAATGAGAGTGGCCAGTCATCTGAGACAGCCCCTTTGCCCATAAATGTGGTGGCGACCGGTATATTTAATTTTACTGCAAAATTGGTCAAGGATTCAGAGGCGCGCGACCGAAGGACGCCATTTCCCGCAAGAATAACCGGGTATTTTGCATTTGAAATTAACCGTGCGGCAATTCCCAATGTCTCTTCGGTGGGGTAGGGGATATGTGCCTCTTCTTTCAAGGGAATCGGTTGAGCTATGAGGTCTGCCTTTGCTACGTCCTCCGGAAAGTCAATATGAGTAGCGCCTGGTTTTTCCATCTGGGCAAGTTTGAATGCCTTCCTGACAACCTCCGGAATAATATCCGCTGTGTGAACCAGGGTATTCCACTTTGTGATGGGCTTGAATAGAGCAACGGTGTCCATATATTGATGTGATTCTTTGTGCATTCGGTCAAGACTGGCCTGCCCTGTGATAGCAACAAGGGGTACTCGGTCCAGATTGGCATCGGCAACGCCTGTGACAAGGTTGGTAGCCCCGGGGCCGAGCGTGGATAAGCATACACCCGCCTTACCCGTCAACCGACCATAGACATCCGCCATAAAAGCAGCGGCTTGTTCATGGCGTGTCGGAATAAATTGTATCTTTGAATCCAGCAGGGAATCAAGGATGTCTATGTTTTCCTCTCCTGGGATTCCAAAGATGAACCGAACACCCTCGTTTTCCAAACATTTT
>VGXX01000292.1 GCA_016873155.1 Planctomycetota bacterium
CGGCGTCCATTTAACTGGAAGACCATTGAAGCCCCTTTTCATGTGGACAGGATTATACCAAATCTGGATGAAAAGGTGGGAGTTGTTTATCTTGATTGTATTACCTTGTATGTTACGAATATGCTTTTGAGCGATGAAACAGGCGCATGCAGGGGCGAACGGCTGTTTGCCCTTACAAATGATGATAAAAATCCCCCTCCCCTAACCCCTCCCGCCAAGGGAGGGGAAACGAAGGGGGTGGTTGCATCCGGGGAAGGAAGAACGAGAGGGGGAGCAACCCTCCCCTCCCTTGATGGGAGGGGCAAGGGGGAGGGTGAGAAGGCGCGTTCTGCCAGTAGCGCAGGCAGGCAGAAGGAAAATTTAAAAAAGAAACAGTCGCAAATACTCGAAGAAATTAATAAACTCTGCAAGGCGTGTCGGGAGTCTAAATCGGACGTCATTATCGTATCAAACGAAGTTGGACTTGGCATTGTGCCTGATAATGCCCTGTCGCGCGTGTTCAGGGATATTGCAGGCAGCGCTAACCAGATACTGGCAGATGAGGCAGACGAGGTCTACTTTATGGTAGCAGGTATTGCCCAGAGGATAAAATAATATGGATATTTACCAGTTTAAGGCATTATTAGATAAAGACAAAAAATTTCCCATATATGTATTTTATGGAGATGAGGATTTCTTTATAAATGAGGCGCTTTCTGCGGTAAAAACGCATTCTCTCAAGGATACCGACCCAAGCCTGTCTCTGGTTGAGTTTAAGGGGGGCGAAACTTCCGGAGGCGTAATATTTGATGAATTAAGAACATTACCGTTTTTTGCCAGCAAAAACAAGCTGGTAGTCGTTGAAGAGGCTGATGTTCTCGCAGAAAAGAATCGGGAAACCCTCGAAAAATATTTGCAAACTCCCTCAAATCATGCCTCCCTGGTTTTGGTGTGCAATAAATGGGACAAGCGGACGAAACTGGCGATCCTTGTAGATAAGGTTGGAATTTCGATTGAATGCAAGAGGTTAAAGGACCACCAATTGCCCAACTGGATTTCCATTCGTGCAAAGCATTATAAAAAGAATATTTCTTCTGCAGCAGCCCAGAAACTGGTTGAAGACGTGGGTAACAATCTGGCGATCGTAGATAAACACCTGGAAAAGTTGTCCATTTATCTGAGCGAGAAAACAACCATCGATGAAAGGGATGTGGATGTGCTTGTGGGCGTGGATAGAAGCCGTACGGTGTTTGAGTTGACCGATGCCGTTGCGCAAAGAAATGCGGCGGGGGCGCTAAAAATTCTTAGCCAGATGTTGACCCATGGCGAAGATTCGGTGAGGATTATCAGCCTCCTGGCGTGGCAAATCAAGCGGCTGTGGAGGGCAAAGCAAATATTAAAACAGGGAGGGGATGAGCATAAGGTTACATCGGAGTTGCAAGTCGTTCCATTCTTTGCAAAGCGTTTCTTTGAACAGGTCAAACTTTTTGCAGAAGAAGACCTCATGAAAAAACACGCACTATTATTGGAAACAGACGTGAAGAGCAAGACCAGCTCCTTCGGTACGCAATTGCTGCTGGAATTATTGGTATATAAACTGTGTGTTTGATACAAATGACCAACCGGGGCATGAGTGGGAATTCTACCTGACTATTTTAAGAGAAGCCCATAAAAAAAAGACACGGTTTATACAAGGCTTACGTGCCCTTACCGGTGAGAAGGTTATATAACTATTCCGGAGCGCCAGATTCAAAGTAAAATATTATCCGTGTAAATTTGTGGCTAAATAGTTGATGACCCAGAAACAATAAACAGGAGGAGTAAAAATGGAACTAACAATTGATGATAAGAAAATGAGAGACCTTATGAAAGAAGTTATTATAGAAATAATGAAAGAAAATAGAGAGGGGTTTTGTGATTTAATATCAGAGGCAATTGAGGAAGTGGGATTGGCAAACGCCATTAAAGAAGGGAGAAAAAATAAATTTGTAAAAGAAGATAAAATTCTAAACCTTTTGGAAGGCTAGAAATGGAACTTTATTTTGAGGAAAGTTTTGAAAAGGATTTACGTTCAATTGACAATAAAAAACTGCTGAAGAAAGTAAAAGAAATTATTGACGAAATAAAGAACGCAAAAACTTTGAAAGATGTGAGAAGTTTGGAGAAATTAAAAGGGTATGAGACATACTATCGTTTAAGAACGGGAGATTTTAGGGTTGGTATTGAGTTTGTGGACGGCATAGTTATTCTTACAAGATTTTTACACAGAAAAGATATATACAAATATTTCCCTTAAATTATGGTATAAATATTAGGGTTCATGTTGCAAACATGAACCCGCAAGGGATTATATAGATTATCATTAGGAGAATTGAAGATGAGAACCAGACCCCCAACACATCCAGGCAGCATATTGAGAAGACATTATTTGGAGCCTTTGAATTTAACAGTTTCAGAACTGGCAAAATCGCTTGGAGTTTCAAGGAAAACGCTATCTAAAATTGTTAATGAACATGGTTCCATTTCCCCAGACATGGCGCTGCGGCTAGCAAAGGCATTCAGCACAACACCCCAGTTGTGGCTTAATTTACAGCAAAATTATGATTTGTGGCATGTTTCCCAAAAATCTCAGGAATGGAAAGCGGTTGAAACGCTGGCAGTATAAAATCAATGTTGCCGGTTTGGCTTTGAATAATCTGCGTCAATCAGTGTTCAAATGTATTTTTTTAAAAATGACATACTGTTGTTGTGTAAATTCATGTTTTTCGCGGCGAAATAGTTAAGATAGGAAAAGAAAGGAAATGAAATGAAATTTTTTATTGATACGGCAGATGTGAAAGAAATTCGGGAGGCTCACAGTCTGGGCATTCTTGATGGTGTGACGACAAATCCTTCGTTGA
>VGXX01000293.1 GCA_016873155.1 Planctomycetota bacterium
TGCAAAAAATCAGTCATTACCCATTGCGACACTTTCTATTATTTTATTGTAATGATCCCCACAACCACAAACCTCTATAGTTCTTTCGTTTTCAGAAACTGCTATTAAAGTCACTTTCAAGTATTCTTCGGGTAGACATTCCGGGACTTTGTCTGCCCACTCAATTATTGACACGCCATCCCCGTAGATCATCTCATCACTCCCGATGTCCAGCATCTCTTGTGTACTTTCGAGTCTATATGCATCGAAGTGATAAACCGGCATGCGTCCTTCATATCTGTGTACCAACGCAAAGGTAGGACTTTTCACCGCACGCCTGTCTGTAACACCCAGTCCCCGGGCAATACCTTTTACCATAGTTGTCTTCCCGGCGCCCAATTCGCCTAATAATGCAATGACATGCCCCGGCGCTAATAATTTGCCCAGTCTTTCCCCAAACCTTATCGTTTCGGTCGCACTCACACTTTTAAAAGTCAGCTTGTTTTCTTTCACGATCAACGACTGTCTTTTACCTTATGATTTAAGATGTTCATAGCCATGCGGTTTTATACGACGTGTCTTACCATCCGAAAATTTCATCTGAATACCACGGCCATGCGTAATTTCGCCAATACAACTGAATATTCCCCTCTCAAACAGAGGCGATTTCACAACCTTTTTTGCCTGGCCTTTCGACAAAGTAAACAACAATTCATAATCCTCCCCATCAGATAATGCGTGGTAAAGCGGTGTATTGCCGCTTTTCTCTGCCATTTTTACCGCCGCTTCTGATACAGGAATCTGGTCTTCGTACAGGATGGCGCCCACCCTGCTTTCTTCCAGGATATGATTTAAATCCGCAGTCAATCCATCACTGATATCGATCATGGCATGAAGGGTAAAGTTTTTGTTCAAAACAAGTCCTTCCTTTAACCGTGGCTCAAAACGAAGATGCTTCCCAAGAAGCGATCCACCCAGCGTTCCGGTTACCAGAATCATATCTCCTGCCTTTGCACCCGAACGCAGGACGGGTTTTAATCCGTCATCCCTCCCCAGCATGGTAACGCTAATACACAGAGGGCTGTCACCGCTGATAATATCGCCACCCACAATCTCAATGTTATATTTATTTGCAATATCCCATATCCCTTTATAGAGTTCCTTTGCAAATCTTTCCGCAGTATGGTTAGGAAAACAGATAGAAACCACTGCAACCGTAGCCTGGCATCCCATAGCTGCCACATCGCTAATACTGCATGCAATGGCTTTCCTTCCAACATCCCAAATACCACACCTTTTAAGATCAAAATGTGTCCCATCCACAAGCATATCGGTCGTAATAAGGCAAAGTCTGTCGGAAGAAACATTCAGAGCCGCACAATCGTCTCCAATGCCCAATATAACGTCTTTACGCCTCTTCTGCCTTTCCCGGATCCATTGTATGAATGAGAATTCACCCATGGTAAAGCCTTTATAGATATTTAGTCCAAAAATATTCTGTCATGTAAAATGTTATCCTTCTCTCATGCTAATGCTGTATAAATATAATAACATCTTTAACTTACTTGACTCAACATTTTAAATTTATTAGTATGTACCTTTCTATTACGGACGCAGACGAACACCGACTTCATCGTGATGGTTCGACAGGCTCACCATGAACGGCACTGTATCCTGAGCCTTCGGCGTGAGCTCGGTCGAACGCTTGTCAGGATTAGAAAATTTATCATAATGCAAGACCAATCAAGTACAACCCTGATTAATAACAACACTTCTAAGGCACATGCACTGAAGTTCATCGTATTGCTCGGCATTGTGAGTCTCTTTGCCGATATAACATATCAGGGCGCACGCAGCATAAACGGTCAGTATCTGGCTTTACTTGGGGCAAGCGCAACCACGGTGGGAATTGTTGCAGGGTTCGGTGAGTTGATCGGATATAGCCTGCGACTTATTTCCGGGTATGTTAGTGACAAAATAGGAAAATATTGGGCAATCACGTTGTTTGGCTACACCCTGAATATGCTGGCAGTGCCCGCCCTGGCTCTGGCAGGACGCTGGGAAATTGCGGCCGTTCTTATAATTATGGAACGCATAGGAAAGGCAATACGGACCCCGGCGCGCGATGCCATGCTTTCCCACGCGACCAGTGAGATTGGAAGGGGAAAGGGTTTTGGATTGCACGAGGCGTTAGACCAGATTGGGGCAGTGCTTGGACCGCTTGTCGTTAGCGGCGTACTTTATTTTAAAGGAGGTTATCGGACGGGGTTTGCTACGCTGCTTATACCGGCATTCATGGCAATAAGCGTGCTCATGACAGCCCGATGGCTATACCCCCAGCCACGTAATCTGGAAGTGGCTCAGCCTGAATTGGAGACAAAGGGATTCCCCAAAAAATTCTGGCTTTATCTCTCTGCCGTTGCGCTGATTGCCGCAGGGTATGCAGACTTTCCACTGATTGCATACCATTTCAAAAAAGTATCTGCCGTTTCAGACGTATGGATTCCCGTATTTTACGCTATTGCAATGGGTGTTGACGCCATTGCAGCGCTTTTATTCGGATACCTGTTTGACCGCAAAGGTGTCTCTGTACTGATTATCGTTTCCCTATTCTCATTGTTTTTTGCCCCGCTGGTCTTTTTAGGCGGTTTCACCTATGCCCTTATTGGAATGGCGCTGTGGGGTATAGGTATGGGGGCGCAGGAATCCGTCATGAGGGCTGCAATTGCAGATATGGTTCCAATAAACAGGCGGGGCACAGGATACGGCATTTTTAACACAGGCTATGGAATATTTTGGTTCCTGGGCAGCGCATTTATGGGGATTCTCTACGACATCTCCCTTATATACCTTATCACATTCTCCGTCTTAGCGCAGCTTGCCTCAATCCCC
>VGXX01000294.1 GCA_016873155.1 Planctomycetota bacterium
TTTAATTATTTCTCGTGCGGTATAGCTTTTAAAGTCTTTCATTATTTGGGATAAGTTGTTAGCAGAGGCAATAAGGTGAACATGATTATCCATCACTACGTAAGCAAATAGCTTTAAACCTTTGTTCTGTCTACAATAAGCTAAAGACTGAACGATGATATCAAAATATTCTTTCTTTGTAAAAACCGGTATCCACTCAATTATGGTAGATGTTACAAAATAAACACCACTATCATTTATTATTTGGTAACGTGACCTCATTGTTTTACTCAAAGCAAAGCTTTTAGTACGCACCCGTTGCCAAGCAGGAGCTTGGCAACGAGGATGTGTGGTTTTGCCACTCGGCACTCGCCACTTGTCACTCGTTCCCAAGCTCCCGCTTGGGAACGCGCACCTTCTTTGTCCTACTTGCTTGTCAATGCCACTAATTCCCGCATCATCTTTGTTTCAAGTTTATCAAATTCACCAAGACTCTCCTCTGGGATAAAACGCATCTGAGCAATGTCTGAAAGTGAAGAAATAGAAAGTATCATTCCAAGTTCGACATTGGATTGCAATAACTCATTTGCCTTATCATAAAACCCGATGATTACAGCTAACATAAGGAACTGCTTCCTTAAGGAGGTATACGTATCGCGGAGGTCGTAAGCATTCTGATACAGAAAATCTTCACGAATCATTCGGGCAACATCCATGAGGAGGCGATCTTTTGGAGAGAGGGAATCAATCCCCACCAGCCGCACCAATTCCTCAAGTTCAGACTCCTTTTGCAATATCCCCATGGCCTTCACGCGATACGCCTTCCAGTCCTTGTGGATATTGGCAATGGCATACTCATCCACAACGTCCTGATATAGGGAGTAGCTGGCCAACCAATTAATAGCGGGGAACTGCCTTTGGGATGCCAGCCTGTCATCTAGTCCCCAGAACGCCTTCACCACCCGCAGGGTGGACTGCGTTACTGGCTCAGAAAAATCACCACCTGGAGGTGAGACGGCCCCAATCACACTCAAACTCCCCTGCCGTTCGTCAGAACCGAGGCAAATAACATTTCCAGCCCGTTCATAAAAGCCGGCAAGCCTCGAACTCAGGTATGTCGGGAATCCCTCTTCGCCGGGCATCTCTTCCAATCTGCCCGACATCTCCCGCATGGCCTCTCCCCAGCGTGAGGTAGAATCGGCCATAAGCGCCACGCTATATCCCATATCACGGTAATATTCGGCAATGGTAATCCCCGTAAAAATCGATGCCTCCCGCGCAGCAACGGGCATATTGGATGTATTGGCAATCAGTACCGTTCGTTCCATGAGGGGTTCGCCTGTCTTTGGGTCTTTTAAAACAGGGAAATCAATCAGCACTTCAGTCATCTCATTCCCGCGTTCACCACAACCCACGTACACAATAATATCCGCATCAGCCCAACGGGACAGTTGGTGTTGAATCACCGTCTTCCCGCTGCCAAATGGTCCTGGTATACATGCAACGCCGCCCTTTGTAATGGGAAAAAATGTATCAATAATCCGTTGACCTGTGACCAGTGGAACTGTTGTCTGCTGTTTTTTATTTACTTTTTGAGGATTCCTTACCGGCCGCCTTTGGAGCATGGTTAACTCCTTTGTGCCTGTATCAGTCTCAACAATCGCGATGATATCCTCAATTGTTCCATCTTTCTCTTCGATTATGGATAGCCTTCCTTTTACATTTACAGGCACCATGATCATATGCCGTACGAGCTTTGATTCCTGCACATATCCAATTACATCACCCGGAACAACATCATCGCCAATGTTTTTTAGTGGATAAAAATGCCATTTCTTCTTTCTATCAAGCGGTGGTTGTTCAATGCCGCGTACAATATAATTACCATGCAAACGATTGATGGTATCCAACGGTCTCTGGATACCATCATAAATAGCGCCGATAAGTCCCGGTCCCACTTCAACACTAAAGGCGCTGCCGGTAGGATAGACCGGCTCGCCCGGCCCAAGACCTTCCGTCTCTTCATAGACCTGGATGAAATACTCTTCACCCCGTATCTCCACCACCTCGCCAAAGAGTTTGTAGCGTCCGACACGCACCATGTCATAGATTCTCGTCCCGTCTAGTCCCCTCGCTACAACAAGTGGTCCAGAAACCTTTATGATTGTTCCGTTATTAGGCATTTTATAAATTCATTAAAATATCAAATTGGGACATAGATTTTACAGCGTGACTGAGCTAAAAACAAAAATAGGACGCAGATTAAACAGATTCGCACAGATTTTGCCAGATAAAATTACGGAGATTTTTCGTTTTCTCTGCGTTCTCTGTGCCTCTGGTGAACTATCCTGTTTTTGTTAAAGTGTCCATACCCACGGCTCGTGAAATCTCTTTGTTGAGTTCTATCATACTGGTGTTTCGGCTTCCTTGCTCCGTGGGAATAATGGTAATCGGAATAGACGTTTTATTTCTTAACTCGGTAATCGTATCCAGGCATTGTTCTGCCATATTCTCGGTAATTAATATCATTGCCACCTGAGGGTCTTGGGTTATTTTCCTGAGAGCGGAGACGGTATCTGCTGTCGTTTTCACAGGTTCAATCTCTACCCCTATGCTTTGATAGGGCAGGATATCGTTCTTTTCACCAATGATGACAATTTTAAGCATAGGGTTTTCGCAATCGCTCTCTTAATAAATTGTTTTCTATTCTATGCACCTTCCCGCCCAGCACCAATTTTAGGTTAAATATTTCCGTAGTGAGGCCGCACAGATACCCGAACACCCTTTCCGGTCCGAATGGGGTGTACTTCACAGGACGGAGCATGTCCAATAAATAATT
>VGXX01000295.1 GCA_016873155.1 Planctomycetota bacterium
TTATTGTCATTATTCCAGCAATTGTTCTTTTTATGCAGTCAAGACTTGCCCTGGCAGATGATACCTGGCAATTAGACGACAGCGCTGAACTGAGCGATACCGAAGAAATTGAACTTGGCAAAAGAGTCGATGAATATATACGATATCAATTCTACCTGCGTAACGATCCGGAACTCAACAAAGAACTTGCCGACATAACAAAAAGACTCACCGCCGTATCTGAAAGAAAGGCGCTCCCATTTACCTGTGATATTATCCAATCGTATTCCGTCAATGCGTTTTCGGCGCCGGGCGGGCATATCTATCTAACCGAAGGGTTACTAAAATTTGCAGAAACGGAAGACGAAGTGGCAGGTATCATTGGTCATGAGGTTGCACACGCATCACTGAGACATGTATCAAAATTGTATCGCGAGTTTATGGAAATCCTTTCACGAAGGGACAAAGGAACCGATTCTGCTGCGACATTATTGCTCTTTAACTGTCACCTCGAAGAATTCGAGCAGGAAGCTGACACTGCGGGCGTTCTCTATGCGCATAAAGCAGGTTTTAATCCCAATGGTCTGCCGGACTTTTTGGAACGGCACCTCAATCTGTTGATACAGAATGGAGTTCCTGGTTTCCTGAGATTTGGCTCTATTACGACAATTTCCTCAAGAATTGACCACCTGAGAGAATACATCTCCTCCCTGACGCTTAAGGAATAAGTTTCTTTTTTGCGTAAATACCATCCTCTGAAAAATTCCTTGAATTTGGAATATTTTGTCATTACTATAGATTCGAATCAGGGTTCTTCCGGCAGCTAATTTTCCCTCCCTTGATGGGAGGGATTAAGGGAGGGTGATTATACTTTTTTACCACTCCACCCTCATCAAGGGGGAGGAACGGATGCCTTGAAATATCTGAACACCAGATAGGGGTACACTGATGCCTGCCTAATAACGATGGCACGAAGCGCCGTTCCCTTACGATATCAATGATTTTGCGGTTTTCCGTTTATTAACTAACAACCACTATTTTATTTCTGAAACATGATCCGCTGTAAGTTATGCGTTAACCAGGAAGGTGAACGTTTGTACATAGAGCTTGGAGACTGGCTCTGTCCCGAGTGTTGCGGCCAGCATCGAATTGTGAATATCAATTGCTGGTCATACTGCCCATTCTTCTTCGGAGAGAGAGCCTCCACCAATCCCAAAGAGAATGAAAAAAGGTAGATGTTCGGTTTTAATTTCATTGCAGCAATCGAAATAGTCATGGAAAACAAATCTTGTGGGAGATGTCTTGGCGCGTCTATGCCTCAACCACATAACCCCTCTCTTTCCCCCCTTCGCAAGGGGGGACACAGGGGGGTATAAAAAAACTTTCCGAAAAAGATGCTTTTACAGAATAATACTATAGTCGTGCGCCGACCACGTGTAATTACACTCCTGACAGACTTTGGTACCCAGGACGCATACGTGGGCATCATGAAGGGAGTGATAGCCGGAATTAATCCCTCCGCAACGGTTATCGACATCTGCCATAGCACTCCTCCTCAAGACACATTCAGCGGCGCTTATCTCCTCTCTACATCTTATAAATACTTTCCTGAAAAAACTATCCATGTAGCAGTTGTTGATCCCGGGGTAGGAAGCAGGAGAGACATTGTCTGCGTTGAGACAAAAGATTACTTCTTCCTGGTACCTGATAACGGTATTCTCAGTTTTATCGTTCAGGAAGAAAGACCAGAAAGTATCATTCGGGTAACAAACAGCAAATATTTTTTACCGTCACTATCATATACTTTTCACGGTCGTGACGTCTTTGCACCTGTTGCAGCACATCTATCTCTGGGTATAAAAACACAGCAATTGGGTATCAGGATTAATCAATTGGAGCAACTCGATGTACCCAAGCCAGTCCTGAAAATAGCAGGGCGGGTGGAAGGGCAGATCATCTATATTGACCGATTTGGGAACCTCATTACCAATGTTACTAAGGAATATCTGGTAAAAGGGGTTGGAGGTCAGAAGCCAGAAGTCGGAAGCAAGAAACAAGACGCATTTAAGAAGACTTCTAAAGAAAAGATACTTTCTCAACTTTGTACGATGGAAACAACCATTGGGAAAAAGAAAATACTGGGGTTGAGCAAGACCTATACGGACGTACAGACAGGAGAGCCTCTTGCCCTCATTGGAAGCGCTGGTTTCCTTGAGGTCTCCATCAATCAGGGAAATGCCCAAAGATATTTCAAGGTAGATAAGGGTAGTAAAATAATTATTGAAAATGTTAGATAATACTTACAAAAAGCAACTCGAAACCTGGGATAAGACATACCTCTGGCATCCTTTTACCCAGATGCAGGATTATGTGAAAGAAATACCCCTGATTATTGAAGAAGGAAGCGGTGTTTTCCTTAAGGACATGAATGGCAAAGAATACATTGATGGGATTTCATCCATGTGGTGCAATCTGCACGGCCACCGCAAAAAGGAAATCGACGAGGCAATAAAAAGACAACTCGATAAGATTGCACACACCACACTACTGGGTCCATCCAATATACCAGCCATTGAATTAGCGAAAAAACTTGTTGAAATCACACCGGCAGGATTGAATAAGGTCTTTTATTCAGATAATGGTTCTACGGCGAATGAAGTTGCCCTGAAAATGGCCTTCCAATACTGGCAGCATAAAGGTTATAAAAGCAAGACGCAGTTTGTAGCCTTACAGTACGGTTACCACGGAGATACCATTGGGACGATGAGCGTTGGAGGAATAGAAATATTTCACGGCGCATTTCGCCCCCTCTACTTTAAAACACACCTTGCTCCC
>VGXX01000296.1 GCA_016873155.1 Planctomycetota bacterium
AACACGGCATTGGAAATGTAAAGTCGGCATTTTTATCCTTAGAAATACCGCCGCAGGAATTGCAGATCATGAAAGACATCAAACATCTGTTAGACCCAAAAGGTATTTTGAATCTGGGAAAGATGTTTGTATAATAAAAACCATTTTAAATCAGAGAGACACGGAATAAATTTATAACGGGAAAAGGAGACAGTGGTATATGGCGTTATCAAGAATTGCAAGGGAAGTAAAGACATCAGCGACTCTTGCCATTACGGCCAAGGCAAAACAACTTGCTGCACAGGGCGTTGATGTGGTCGGTTTTGGTGCCGGAGAACCTGATTTTGACATTCCGGAAAATGTAAAAAATGCGGCGATTAAGGCAATCAATGATGGTTGTAACAAATACACCCCCACGGCAGGTGCGCCTGACTTAAAAGACGCTATCTGTGAAAAACTTTCAAAAGATAATAACCTAAAGTATAAACCTTCGCAGATTATTGTTTCAGCCGGGGCAAAGCAATCCATTCTTAATATCGTTCTCGTTTTGTGCGACACGGGAGACGAAGCGATTATCCCGACTCCCTACTGGGTAAGTTATCCGGAAATGGTAGTTATGGCAGGCGCCACCCCTGTATTTCTGAAAACTACTGACAAGGAACAGTTCAAAATAACAAAGGAATCGCTTGCGAAAGTCATCACGCCGCGGTCTAAAGTGCTCTTTATGAACAGTCCAGGCAACCCGACGGGCATGGTGTATACTGAAAAGGAACTCAGAGAAATCATAAATTTTGCCGTAGAAAAAGGGTTGCACGTTATCTCCGATGAAATTTACGAAAAAATTTTATATGACGGCGCCCGGCATTTTAGCCCTGCTGCGTTTAGTGATGAATGCTATAAAAAGGTTATCACGGTAAATGGGTTTTCAAAGGTGTATGCAATGACCGGCTGGCGATTAGGCTATGCAGCGGGACCGGAAGAAATCATCAAGGCGGCAACAAATATTCAGGACCACACAACTTCCGGCGCCAATTCCGTTGCCCAAAAAGCAGGCGTTGAGGCGCTCAAAGGCAATCAGGACTCTGTAACCATGATGGTTCGTGAATTTGATAAGCGGAGAAAATATATCGTCGAACGGCTCAACAAGATACAAGGAATTTCCTGTCTGCTTCCACAGGGCGCCTTTTATGCCTTCCCAAAGGTTTCCGACCTGTACACAAAAAAGATTAGTGGGCAATCGGTAACAAATTCATTTGATTTAGTAAATCTATTACTCGAAAAGGCACATGTCGCCTTCGTCCCCGGAGCCCCGTTCGGGTCAGACGAGTACATCAGGATTTCTTATGCAACCTCTATAAAAAATATTGAAAAAGGGATTGACCGGTTTGAAAAATTTTTGGGAAGTTAGAAGATCATTTCAGAAAAAACATAATGTGATAGACGTGTATGGATATTTAAAACGTATCCTGAGATATTTGGCTAAATAAGCAGACTGCTAAAAATGAACCTGGCTGGAAATATTCTGATTTCTCGTGAGAAGCTGATACAATATTTATTAGTTCCGAAAAAACGAAATGATAAATCACAATGGTTAGCTAGGGCAGGATACACTCTTGAAAACTGGCGTTTGTTGAAAAATGACTTACATAATCAGATTTTATCGCTTGATGCCATACCCATTGAAAATACACAATATGGTCAAATGTATGAAATCAAAGGGAAATTAACTGGGCCGAATCGAAAAAGTTTGACAGTATGTACAATTTGGATGACTGAAAATGAAACAGGGAACACAAAATTCATTACTATGTATCCAGACAAAGGGAGATATATAAATGACATATAAATTATTTGAAGAAGTCGTTTTATTAAAAGATATACCTGAAAAAAAGTTGAAGAAAGGCGACGTCGCTACTATTGTTGAGCATCACCCTGTCTCTAAGGGTGAAGATGGATATTCATTAGAAGTATTTAATGCACTTGGAGAGACCATAGCTGTGATAACGGTACCTGTGTCGGCAATTGAGCCTTTAACAGAGAACGAGATTTTTAGTATTCGTTCATTGGTGGCAGAGGGAAAAGAGTAAGGGACAGGGCAAGCCTTCATAATTCAATTTTAATATAAGACTATTAAAGATAGGCAAAAAGCCTAACAAGGCGAAGCATTTGAAGTCGAATTTATGACACTTGACGGTGGAACTGTTGCGGTTGTCACTCTGCTTTCATCTAGAAACAAAAAAGGCTTAATCCGAAAAACGGATTAAGCCTTTTTATTAACTTACCAGAAACTTGCCCCTTTAAATACTTATTCGGCCAGGCAGTTTTCACCTTCGTGGTTGCATTGCGTCTTATCCGTATCGCCCGGTTTCCTCTTCCAGCCCAGGAGCATATCGGTATATTCACCATGCTTCCAGAATTCGTATGCCTTGTGTTTTATACCCACCTGATCCTCTAATGCCTTTAACCTTCTCAGCCTGCTGGCTTCTCCCTTAATCTGGATAAGCCAACGGTCCTGGAGGAACGCGCCCTTCCCGTAAGTAGCCCCGTACATAGCGCCATGAGCCATTGCCTTATATACGGCATTGGTTATATAGACCAGCATTTCAAAGGAAGTGCGTTCTATATCGGAGACGTTAAACATCCTGCCCTCGCCGCCCAACAGGCTAAAGGTATAATGCCCTGCATAATCCGGAGCAAGATCATTCGGCATAGGATCCAGCATGCCATCGTTGTAAAGGTCAGTTACGATCTTCATGGCCTCGCGCCATTTGGTAAAGCTTATCT
>VGXX01000297.1 GCA_016873155.1 Planctomycetota bacterium
CATGGGGATTATTTTCCCATTGTATTCTACCCCAATTCAGTTTTTGAACTTTACAAATTCACGGTCAATGCCTTTAATGCGGCAGAGGAATCCATGAGCCCCGTTATCCTCCTCAGCGATGGATATATCAGCCACCTTTACGAAACGATTATTCCCCATAGGGATTTTGAGATCAAAAAGCGTGACCGTCAACCGCTGGGTACCGGGAATCGGCATTTTACCGGGCTATCCCACGAGGACTCTGTGCCAAAAACCTCAGATATCGACAATTACCGGCGGCTTATCACCCGCCTGCACGAAAAACAACAACTGACGGCTCAGCGGTACAACGATTATGAATATATCGAATGCAGTAAGGACACGGACACATTGCTGGTATCTTACGGGGCGCTTTCGAGAATAGCGTATCATTTTAAAGACACATTCTCTCTCTACCGTCCCATACGCATGTTTCCCGTAGTTGAGGAGATCAAGATTATAGCGCCCGGGTATAAACGCATCATCATTATGGAAATGAATACCGGACAATATACCCATGAGATTGAACGTATTTTGCATCGTGAAGTGGAGTTTATCCCCATTCTGGGCGGACGCATCGACCTGCCGGAAATCAAACAAAAATTACAAGAGGCAAACTATGGTAGAAGACCTTAAAGGCCTGGAAACGTGGCGAATATTCAGGATAATGAGCGAGTTTGTGGAGGGTTTTGAAGAACTCTCCGATATTGGTCCTGCCGTTACCATATTCGGCTCCGCCAGGTTTCACAGGAATCATAAGTACTATAAAAAGGCTTTGGAGATTTCCTGTCTTCTGGCAAAGAATGGTTATACCATCATAACAGGCGGCGGACCCGGTATTATGGCGGCAGCCAATAAGGGCGCATCACAGAATAAGGTTATTTCCGTGGGACTGAACATTGTCCTTCCAAAGGAACAAAAGCCAAATCCGTTTCAAAACAAGTCTCTCAATTTTAAATATTTTTTTGCACGCAAGGTGATGTTTGTAAAATATGCAATGGGATACGTATGTCTGCCCGGGGGTTTTGGAACGTTGGATGAATTTTTTGAGGCCCTGACCCTGATACAGACCCATAAAATATATCCGTTCCCTCTGATACTTGTGGGAAAGGAATACTGGCATGGGCTTATGCACTGGATAAGGACAACGATGTTGAAAGAAAAAACGATATCAAAAGGGGATGTAGAATTGATCAAATTAATAGATGATCCCGAAGAGGTTCTTTCTGTGATTAATTCCCACAGGGACTGGAAAATGAAGAAAATTCAGCAATCGAACAAACGGAAAAGTAATACCCGTAATATAACGGGGAATCTCATCGAATCTTAAATATCCAAATCCAAAAAACAAAAAGGCTCTCATGAACAAGGATACTAATTTCAAACGTTACCTGAAGCTTGATTTGTTACCCACGCCGTGGTGCCCCGGTTGCGGAAATGGCATTGTCCTGAAAACGATCTGCCAGGCGTTCGATGAACTGAACCTGCCCAAGAACGGCACCGTGGTCATATCGGGAATCGGCTGTGCCGGCAGGAGCGCCGGTTTCTTTGACCTTGATTCAGTCCATACGGCACATGGCAGGGCTATCCCTGTGGCTGAAGGAATCAAATATGCCAATGATGCCCTCCATGTCGTGGTGGTAAGCGGAGATGGCGACCTGCTCGGTATCGGAGGCAATCATTTGCTGCACGCAATCCGGCGGAATACAAATATTACCGTCATTTGCTACGCCAATGAGATTTACGGTATGACGGGAGGCCAGGTCTCCCCAACAACTCCGCACGGCACGAAGACCCTCACCACACCAAACGGCAACCGGGATCAGCCGGCGGACGTTCAATCTCTCTTTAAGCATCACAACTGTTACTATGCCCGCACTACGGCTTATCACCTGAATCACATGAAAAAATGTATTACGGAGGCATTGAAATTTAATGGATTCTCCTTTGTGGAGGCGAGAACCATGTGCATCGTCAATTACGGCCGCCGCCTGGGCTACAAAAACTCAAACGAGATGCTCCTGCACTATAAGGAATTTTACAAGGTGAACGACAATGCAACAGAACTGGCTCAGAACGAGATTGGAATAATAAAAAGCGCTTCGTGAGGAATATCGGAAGGCCAACCGTCCCGGTTAATCAGATCAAATTTGATACGACCGGACTGCCTGAATAAGATTTTATATCTGACCTCTCAGCTTTGCCCAGATGATGCCAAGATATTCGTATATAATACCCTCTGCTTTGCGTAATCCTCCGTAACCGGGAAAAAAGTCACCGGGACTAATGCCCTGCTTTTCTTTAACGGTATAATCCGTAGGAGCTGCAATTGGGTCCATCCCAAATTTCCTGAACATGCCCATTGAGCGCGGCATATGTGCGGCGGAAGTCACCAGAATAAATTTGTCGTTTCCAACGATTGATTTAATGATCCTGGCTTCATCTATGGTGTCTTTTGATTCGGATTCCAAAATCAAATCTTCCTGCTTTACACCAAGGGCTTTTGCAACCTCGGCCATGGTTTCCGCCCCTGATACCGAATCAAAAACTTTTCCCTCTGACAAAACAAGTTTGCTTCCCGGCATCAGATTATACAGTCGAATCCCTTCTGTAAGACGAACCAAAGATGCTCCGGCGAGTTGGCTGGTAATAGGAATTTTTGGGTCTGATATGTGTCCTCCGCCCAGCACGACAATCCACCTGATCTGCGGAACAGCCTCATGAGGCACGAAATCGGATATTA
>VGXX01000298.1 GCA_016873155.1 Planctomycetota bacterium
GTCTTTGTCATAGGAATAGTGTTTGTTTTGTCGTTCCTTATTTATACAAGGCATGTGCAAGTATGGTGATACTGCAAGCCAGAAATATTCAGTATAAGTACCATGACGGGACATACGCACTGTGCGGGGCTTCTCTGGATATTAAAAAGGGTGAATTGTTAGCCATCCTCGGGCCAAACGGGTCAGGAAAAACGACACTTTTGAAACACCTGAATGGTTTATTGAAACCGGAAACCGGTGAGATTTTATTAGAGCAGAAATCTTTGGATAAGTATTCATCGAAACAGGTGTTTCAAAAGGTGGGGATTGTATTCCAGGACCCAAATGATCAGTTATTTGCGCCATCAGTGAAGGAAGATGTAGCCTTCGGACCTTTGAATCTGGGTCTATCAAAGGACGAGATTGCCCGCAGGGTGGACGAGGCGTTGTCGCTGGTGGGTATGACACTGCATGCAAACAAGGCTGTAGACGCCCTGAGTTTTGGGCAAAAGAAACGGGTTTGTATTGCCGGGGTGCTTGCAATGAAACCCGAAATACTTGTCCTTGACGAGCCTACCTGCGGCCTTGACCCTGCCGGTGTGACCTCGATCATGACCTTGTTAAAAGAACTGAATGAGCAACATGGTATCACGATTATCATGGCGACGAATACGGTGGATTTAGTCCCGATTTATATGGATCGTCTGGCAGTTATGTATCAAGGCAATGTGATCAGCGTCGGCGTGCCTGATGAGGTGTTTTCAAACACGGATAAAATAAAGCACGCCTGTTTGGAACTTCCACAGATTGCCCAGTTAATGCAGGTTTTGAGGGACGAACATAACCTCCCGATGGATAGCTTGCCCCTCACAGTTGGAGAGGCGAGGGATTGTTTAATAAATACAATTAATCTTAAACATTCGGCAGTCAGCATGTAGTTCTTCAACAGTCATTTTTATCAAAATTTACGATTTACAAATTACGATTTGAAATTGAAAAATCGTAATTCCGAAATCGTAAATCTAAAAATTTAATCTATCTTATATTTGATTTTCCCGGTCAGGTCATGGAATATCTGACAGGCACAGAAAGTAAAAAATTATGTTTAAAGGGCACGGCGGACATATAAAGCACAACGCAAATTACAGTAACAACGGCATCCTCGACTTTAGCGCAAGCATTAATCCCCTTGGATATCCGGAAAACGTTCGAAAGATTATATTTGAACATTTCGACGACATTCTGCATTACCCCGATATTGATTGCACCAGCCTGAGAAAATATATTGGCCAAAAAGTTGGACGCGCTGAAGATGAGATTATTGTGGGAAACGGGTCAACAGAATTATTTTATTTAATCCCTCGTGCGTTGAAACCGTCGAAAGGAATTGTATTTCAGCCCACTTTTAGCGAATTTACTGAGGCATTGAAATGCAGCAACGCTGAGACGGTTAATAACGTGTTGAGGTCGGAAGAAGATTTTTGCTTCACATATCAAGAAACCTATTTCGATGATAAAAAAGTAAAAATGGTTTTTTTGTGCAATCCTAACAACCCTACAGGTCAATTGGTTGAAAAGGCTGTCATATTAAGCATGGTAAAGCAGCATCCGGATATAACCTTTGTTATAGATGAGGCATTTATTGATTTTGTTGAAGGACCGGAAAAATACAGTGTTATAAATGAGTCCGGTACGTTGCGTAATTTGATTGTGGTCAGGTCGCTTACAAAATTTTATGGCTTTCCCGGTTTGAGAATAGGATACCTTGCCGCCCATGCGGATTTGATAATAAAGATGATGGAATACAAAGAGCCGTGGTCAGTAAATGCCCTGGCTCAATGTGCTGCCATGACTGCCCTGGAAGATAAAGAGTTCATTTCCAGAAGCAGGGAATTTATGTTTATGGAACGATTATATTTATTTCATGAATTATCTGAGATTCAAGGGCTTTCCCCTTACAAACCCACGGCGAATTATATCTTTATAAAGGTAAATATGAGCGGCGTGACTTCTCTGTTATTACGTGAACGATTGCTGGAACATGGGATTGCCATTCGCGATTGCTCAAATTTTATAGGATTGAACGATAATTACTTCCGCATAGCTGTAAGGACACGGGAAGAAAATATGATGCTTGTTAGCACATTGAAAACATTGTTAACGAAACACAGCCCCAGACCAATGAAAATACCTTAATTACAGGGGTATAGCGGGTGTAAAGATAGGCCGTTTCGAGTTCATGGCTAAATTAGGTTGCCTTTGGCAGCGACTTTTAAGCGCCCCCTCTATAGTAAAGGCAATAAGTAAGTAGACATAAAATATAAGGCTTGTCATTCCCGCATGTTTCCCCGCTTTCGCGAGGACAAGTTTAGCGGGAATCCAGACTTGTCCTCGACTTCGATCGGGGACTCGTCCTCAACTTGACTGGAGAATGGCTTAACTCTTCGCTGGTTCAATCTTATAGATTGAACCGCAATATTTTGGTTCAGGCTATAAGCATAAACCAGCGCGCAAAACATCTGGTTTTTTTTAAACTTATTTGTTATTTAGTGCTTGTTTAATATCTGTGTAATCTGTACTACTATCCATCAACTTCTTGTTTTTTATGCTCGTTTTTCAAACTGCATAACCGTAAGGCATTGATTAGATGAGACTTACGCAAAGTTTGGAGCATTGAGTTTTTTGTCATTTGAAATTGTTTCGTATTTCGATATTCGTATTTCGAATTTGGTTGCGGCCAAAGGCCGCGCCAGGAAATCTGTGGTTTCAGTAAACTTATGA
>VGXX01000299.1 GCA_016873155.1 Planctomycetota bacterium
GGCTTGCTGTGCTATGAATTATCAAAATATATTACATGGATCAGTATTTCTTTTATTTGTATTCTCCGGATGTACAAACACGGCTAAAATACAAATAAATAAAACTGATCAGGAAATACGCGCTTTCGTTAGTGAAAAGGATGATAATAGTCCTGCGCTATACGAACAGGTCTCTCAGGCGCTTGCCTCTGAAAAGGGATGCCTTTCCTGCCATGAAGGGATCGAAGACATTAACGAAGCGATGATGCCGTATCTCGTTGGCTACGGAGGCGGGAAAAAGGGCACGAGCTGTGCCGTGTGTCATGAGGGGAACCCGGCAGCGACGACTAAAGATGGCGCTCATAATGGACTTTTGCCGGATCCGGGGAATATGTGGGTGGTGAGTAAGGGCAAAGGCTGTGGCAAATGCCACAGTCAGAAACATGCACTCACCTCAATTATGGCCCAGCCATTGCCGGAACCGGCTGGTGGAGCGCTCATGGAAAGCACATCTTTTGCTACCGATCCGAGCGGGAAAACGGGTTCCAATCACGTCTATCGTTTGCAAAGGGCGCTTGTGTCTTTGGAATATGGCAAGGTTTCCCATACCCTGAGTTCTAATGGCATTGTCCCGAAAAATGAATATATGTATTGTGATTTTGATATGGATGATCCAGATGGTGAAACGCCTGATGCCGGCACTGAGAAGTATAAAGCCTGGATTAAGAAAGCCATCGAATCGGGCTATATACAGAGGAAGTCATTTGTCCGGGGATTGCCGGATTTTAAAGAGGCTCTCAAGTTGTGGAATGACCCTGAAAAAGCAGCCTTTGCCGATTATTACAGAAAGGAATGCGGCAGATGCCACGTCTGGATGGAAGGAAGAAGGGAACGGGGTGATATCCGCGGGGGAGGGTGCACTTCATGTCATGTCCTCTATACAAACGATGGCTATTATGAAGGAGGTGATCCAACTATACCGAAAAACACAAAATTCCATCCGTATAAACACGAGATTACCACAAAAATTCCTGCTTCTCAATGCGCCCACTGCCACACTCGCGGCAAAAGAATCGGGACGACTTTTACCGGTATTTTTGAATATGATTACAAGAGCAATCACAAGGCCACTCCATTAAACGAAAAGGGCGAATACCAGGAACCTCTCTATACAAAAGACTATTTGCATATCCGGGGAGACATCCATTTCGAGAAAGGTGTGGAATGTATAGATTGCCATACCTCTATTGATGTACATGGCGACGGAAACATCTATCCAACAACACTCTATCAGGTGGAAATCCAGTGTTATGACTGTCACGGCACACCCGAGAAATATCCATGGGAACTGCCGGTAGGTTATGGAACACCGGTCATATTGGACGGAAATCGTGGTGTTTACGAAACTGACAAAAAAGAGTATCTGCTCACCAGCCGTGGAAATCCCCGCAGAAACCTTGTTAAGGAAGGGGACGGTGTTACCTTAATAAGTTTTTATTCCGGTAAAGAGCATGCAGTACCGCTTCTTAAAACAATAAACGCACAAAATACGTGGAAGACAAAGGCAGGGATGGTGGCCATGTCAACCGTTTCTCAGCATATCGAAAAAATCGAGTGTTATGCCTGTCACTCTCTATGGGTACCGCAGTGTTATGGCTGCCATATAAAGCATGACCGGAGGGGGAATGATACCGATTGGTTATTATCGGCAAAGAACCATGATCCAATGACCGGTCAACAGCGGCTTATGGTATCGTCCGGAAAGAACGAGGAAAACAGGAGTTTTATGCGATGGGAAGAACCCCTGCTCGGTGTAAATCTGAAAGGGAAGGTATCGCCTGTGGTTCCCGGCTGCCAGGTGGTATTTACGTACGTGGACGACGAAGGCAAAGTGAGGGTGTATAACAAAATCAATAAAACTACGGACGGATTCAATGCCCCTACCCTGGCTCCATTACAGCCTCATTCAAATACTATTCCGGCACGTACCTGCGAAAGCTGCCATGTTAACCCAAAGGCCATTGGCTACGGTACCGCAAACTCAAGAAGTCAGAAAGCTTTACAACAGGATGAACCCGTGTTTGTAAATATGGGAAAGGGATTTTTTGGGGATATTCCGGGTTCTCAATCAAGCAGATGGCAGATACCTGCAATTCCTCTGTTTCCTTACACCTTTGATCAACTGATTACCCGAAGCGGCAATCAGGTTCAGAACATGCCGAGAATACAAGACAGGCCGCTGAATACGAATGAACGAAACATAACAGAAAGAGAGGGTATTTGTATTGCCTGTCATAAAAATTACAACACGCCTTTATGGACGGAAATTAAAGAAAAATACGGAAGCGCCCTTACCGCGGAAGATCACGACAGGATAGTTGAAAGCGCCTTAAAGGCTATGGTAAAATAACCCGGAAACCTCAATTCCCCTTTGTTAATGGGGGCTTAAAAGGAATGACTCGACCGTATAAGATAATATTGTGGTGAGGAAATCCCACAATTCCCCTCTTGGGAGGGGTAAGGGGTGGGTCCGTTGGTCGTATAATGTTAGTGAATATCTCACAAATTACCGGCTTACCCACCCCTAAATCCCCTCCCAAGAGGGGATTTTCTAAGTCAAATACATCGTTAAAAAGGAGGCAATGAGATGAGTATTTTATTTAAGGCTGGATGCTTTAGTTTATACACTGGTATTGCCTGTGCCGGACT
>VGXX01000300.1 GCA_016873155.1 Planctomycetota bacterium
CGCGCCGAGGTCGATCGTCACCGTAACAACGTCCATATTGTATTTTTCAGGAATCCACTTGATTGCCACCGAGGTATCCAAACCACCTGAGTAGGCCAGCACCACCTTCTTCCGCTGTTCAGCCATGTGTATCAATCTCCAATGTTTATTTAAAAGCACGTAGCAAAACTACATACAAAAATAACCCCAAGTAGTAACGATAAATAAATTCGAAGCACAAAATCCAAAATTCGAAACCTATTCTTTAAATTATGGTATTTGTTTCGGGTTTAGATATTCGAATTTCGTATTTATTCTTATAACGACACCATTTCAAAATGAAATTATAGCAAACCTGAGGTAAGAATCAACTGATTTTCAATGTGAAATGACAGGTATTATTATTGTAGTGGCGCATTGATAGGATTAGAAGACAAGAAACGGTTAAAACATGAAAAATATTTAGGTCTATTCTTCATCATTTCCACTTGACTTAACCCACGATTTCATCTTATTATAGCTCCAAAAAAACATTCATACAATCCACTACAATAAGTATATTGTGATATGCGAATTTCTTCTGTACTTTTCATTTATAAAAAAAGAAACCCAAAGAGAGGGGCACTTCCTCACGGCAATAGATATTCCTGTTTTGGAAAGAAATAAAGTTATGCAGGAGCTTTTTTTTATGGGGATTACAGCTTGTTCAATGTTTCCGAGTCTGGATGGTGCATGTGAAGAGCTTAGGGAAAAAATGTTTGATGAATAAACATAACACTGGGCTTGACGAGGATGCACCAAAAAAACGGCTCACTTGTCAGCCGTTAGACCTCAAGGGGTTCATATGAGCGCTATCGATCTCGTTATGATCCGCCAGATGGACTGGGCAAAGCGCAACGGCCTTACCCCGGACCGTAACGGCTATCTCACCGCGGTCCGTGAGAACCTTTTCGCTCCACTTAACGCTGAAACTGAAGCTGAGTTTGGTGCCGGGGCAGGGAACGAGTTATCGGATAGGCCGGGTGAGCCCGTGAAAATGCGGGCCGTGCACTCGTCATCCGCTCTTGTTTGTAACGTGTTCGACCATTGGCGCCGGTCTGATTCAGGTGTAATTAGTCGCGCCTTTGGAATTCCTCACGTCCCAGCATCAATCCACTTTGAAGCCCAACTACCGACAGGTCTTCGTGGAACCCCACCTACGCTAGACCTCCTCGTTATAGGGTCTGACAACCTCGCCTGGGCCATCGAATCGAAATTCACGGAACCATTCCAAGCCAATAAGAAGCGAACCACATTTGCACAGTCCTACTTCGAGAACGAAACCGGCCTTTGGGCCAAGCTTGGACTACTGAGATGCCAAGCGCTGGCGAACCAGCTGAGGGATGGTCGTGTCAACTTCCGTCATCTGGATGTCCCGCAATTGTTAAAACACTCGCTCGGCCTTCGTCGAAAGTACCCGCAGGGAAGACTGTTACTTCTGTGGTACGACGTTGATGCGCCCGAAACAAAGGTCTTCGCTGATGAAATCCAAGCATTCGCGCAGTCCATTGACGAGGAGATTGGCTTCCGAGCTATCACATATCAACAGGTCTTCGCCCGCCTTGCAACTGAGCCTTCCGCAGCACCTGCCTATGTCGAATACATCCGCAACCGGTATTTCCCAGTCTAACATCGGCTTGCAGCTGACCTGTAACAGTTGGGCTGCGCTTGCTGTTGCGGGCGCCCGAAGCCGGACATTAAATATCCTCAATGAGTTTCCGGAAGACGAAGACATGGAAATCAATTTCGTGTCTTTTACATCACTGCTGTTACTTCTTCCCTGCCGAATACAGATGATTCCAAATACCATTGAATTTCCTGTCCTTTTCTGATACTATTTTTCTGTGCTGGTTCGGGCTTGCAGCCTGAATCGAAATGTTTTCGGTTCAATCGAGGACAATTTAACCAGCAAAAAGTGGCAGACAAAAAATCCCCCTTAAAAAGGGGGCGAAGGGGGTTGTAACCTTGTCCTCGTAAAAACGGGGAACGGGGAATAGCCCAAAAAACACAACCCCCTCAATCCCCCTTTTCTAAGGGGGATTAACTTGATTACAAAACTATTTCGAAACAAACAATTAAATGTCTTTAGAAGAATTCAATTCGTCAAACTTTTTTAGTAAGTCACGCACCCACGTCTTGCTATTCATTGCAACCTTTTTGACAACCTATTATGTCAACGGGCTGTGGTACTCGATCACCATTATGACGATCTTGCTTTCCCATGAGCTGGGACATTTTTTTATGTGCCGTAAATATCACGTTGCCGCTACTATGCCCTATTTCCTGCCGCTCCCGTTTCCACCGTTTGGCACCTTTGGCGCTGTGATCAAGATGAAGGGGATTATTCCCGATAAAAAGGCGCTATTTGACATTGGCGCTGCCGGCCCGCTGATGGGACTTTTCTTTGCCATCCCCGCTATCATCATTGGCTTAAATCTCTCTGACGTACGTCCTGTACCTGCAGATGCCTCGCAATACTTAGGGCTTGGAGAACCGATTCTGTTCTCGTTTATTTCCAAGCTTGTATTTGGCACACTCCCGGAAGGCATGGACATCTACCTCCACCCTATAGCCTTTGCAGGGTGGGC
>VGXX01000301.1 GCA_016873155.1 Planctomycetota bacterium
CCACAGCCCAAGCATTAGTCAGTCAATCCCGAAGGGGTAACCACTGACTGGAGAGCCGTATGCGGGAGACCCGCCTGTACGGTTCGGAGGGGGGAGAGGCGAAAGCCTTTCCTACCCCTATCACAGTGCGGTAAAATAGCATTATTATTGAAATTTTCAAAAAATCAAAAAAATTATGCTGGAAATTAAGCTGTGCGCCAACTGTAAGAGAAGTCTTTCCAGAAAAGACATCGACTCCGGACACGCCGTGTATCAAGAAGACGGAAAACTCATTTGCCGGGAATGCCTTACCCTTAAAAGTAAGAAAGAAAAAGGGTATGAGGAAAAAGATTTTCTCATGGAATCGCTATTAAATGAAGTAAAAAACATCAACCGAACGTTGACTTATGAACCCGCATCGTGGTTAATTATTCTTGCATCCGTTATCCAATGTTTTGTTTTTGGCTCACTCGTCTTCGCTTACCTCCATCGCAATAGCGATGTCCATGCTTATCTATTACTTGCTTTAGTATTTCAGGTAATGGCGTTAACCTTTTTTGTCATAAAAAAATAAAATCGAAAAAATAGCTTGACATCATCTAAAATATTTTTATAATAAGTTTGTATTGTTATTTAACAATTATTACAATTTGAATAAAGGAGGTTTTGCATGAATACAAAAGTTGGACAAAATGCGCCTGAGTTTACCATGCAGGGTGTTGTTGGAGACAAATTTAAAGATGTATGTCTGGACGAATATAAGGGGAAGTGGGTTGTTCTTTTCTTCTATCCTCTCGATTTTACCTTTATATGCCCTACAGAAATCACTGAATTTTCAAAGCGGGATAGCGAGTTTAAGTCAATGAATGCCCAGGTATTGGGGGTGAGCATCGACAGTGTTTTTTCCCATAAGGCATGGCTGAAAGAACTTGGAAGCCTCAACTATCCTTTGCTCAGCGATATTACCAAAGAGGTTTCCAGAAAGTATGGTGTACTCCTTGAAGAGAAAGGTATTGCCCTGAGGGGGACGTTTATTATTGATCCGGAAGGAAAGTTGCGATATCAATTGGTACATGATCTCGGTATCGGTCGCAGCGTAGAAGAAATATTGAGGGTATTGCGGGCATTACAGACAGGAGAGTTGTGCCCGGTTGAATGGAAACCAGGCAAAAAGACCTTAGGCAAGGCATAGTAAAATTTGTTCAGAATTACCCGTCAGCATATTTAACACATGTAGGGGCAGGTTTGAAACCTGCCCCTACAGAGATTCCTTTTCTACCCTGCACAACAATCCTCTTAGTTGATACGACCCAAATGCCGGATCATAGGGCGGTGCATTGTTGGTAAGTATGTTGGCGTTTGACTCCCAAACCCCGTAATCGGGCGCAGATTTCTCAGGAAACCACCAGGCGTGATCAACATTTATCACTCTGGGATGAATATCCTCTGTAACCAAAGCCTTCATTCGTATACTACCTCTTGGAGAAGTCACAATAACCCAATCTCCGTGTTTGATTCCTCGTAAGGCAGCAACTTCGGGATGCATTTCCACCTGAGGATACGGTCTTCGTTTTCTTAATGACGGTATCTGCCTGTGTTCGCTTTGGAAAAACTCCTTCCTCCGGCTGCCTGTGGTAAGCACATAGGGAAACTCTCCGGTCAGTTCAGGGGTCGTTACAGGACTTTCAGGCGGTTCCTTATAAGTAGGCAGAGGATTATACCCCATTCTTTCCAGCGTTCTGCAATACAGTTCAAGCTTTTTGGAAGGAGTCCGAAACCCGTTTCTTTCAAATTTCCTGTACTCATGCGGCGGGTGTATGAAAACTTGTTCTTTAAGTTTTTGATAGGTCATACCCAGTGGCTCCAACTGATAGTTCATGACGTCCTCCAAACTCTCCTCACTGCCGGGCAAGCCAAGCCTTCTGGACATTTCGTCTATTATCCATTCGTCCTGCCTGCACTCGCCAACCTGCGTAATCTTCTGCTGCGCCATGACCATGTTTTCCACCACCAGAGGATAGCCAATCACCTGTTCTACCTCCGGCCATAATGCTGCCGGAAGGACGTAATCGGCTATTGCCGCAGTAGGCGTCATAAAAAGGTCGGTAACTACTAATAAATCTAATTTTTGTAAACTTTCATACACTTCCTTAGAATTTGCCACCGTAGTCAACGGATTGCCGCCAAATATTAAAAGCGCCCTGACCCGGTAAGGTTCACCTGTCCGCATGGCTCTAAAAAGAGTTGGAATATGGGCTGATGGCATAAAGGCGCGCCATCCTCCCAGGAGTTTGAAATTCTCGGCGCCGAGACGTTTCTTTAACATCCCTTCCGGCAGTTTATCTTTTAGCGCCGGGTAACTGCGAACTATGTTCATTCCAAGGATATCGCCGCCGGGGATGTCGACATTTCCAGTTAATCCTCGCAGAATAGCAACCGCCCTCACCGTCTGTAAAGAATTGGGGCTCTGCTCGATGCCAAGCCCCCACTCAAGCACAGCGGGTTTATTCAACGCATACGTTTTTGCAGCTTTTATAATATCCGATGAAGGTATCCAGGTGATGGCTTCAGCCCATGCCGGAGTAAAGGGTTCAACGTGTTTTTTCAGTTCATCAAAA
>VGXX01000302.1 GCA_016873155.1 Planctomycetota bacterium
CGCGCCGAGGTCGATCGTCACCGTAACAACGTCCATATTGTATTTTTCAGGAATCCACTTGATTGCCACCGAGGTATCCAAACCACCTGAGTAGGCCAGCACCACCTTCTTCCGCTGTTCAGCCATGAAAATAAATCTCCCAATGTTAATTAGTAATATTTTGTTTCACCGCAGAGGTGCAAAGGACGCAGAGAAAGACCTAATTTTTCCCCTTTGCGATCTTCGCGTCTCTGCGGTGAACGTTTGTCCCATAATGACACCATTTCAAAATGAAATTATATCAAACAGGGTGTAATAATCAAATGATTTTCAATTTGAAATGGCAAACGCCATTGTGGGCGGATTGAAAGGATTGAAAAACAAGAAACAATCAAAAAACATGCGAAAGATTTCAGGTCAGTTCATTATTTATCAGTGGCTTAATTCTTACGTCATCCTAAAATCAAGAACGTTCCTTCTTGACAATATGGCGATACTGCATATAGTATTATTACTATGCACAGAAAAAAGGCAAGGATCATACTCGATACGAACGTGCTATATGCAGGTCTTTATTCATCGAAAGGTGCTTCTTATAAAATATTGCAGATGATCGATGAAGATAAACTTACACCAGTAATTTCAACAACATTACTTTTTGAATATGAGGATATACTCAAGAGGAATCAGGGAGTTTTAGGTTTATCGAGCCTGGAAATTGAAAAAATACTGGATTATTTTTGCATGAGAAGTGAACATCAAAAGATATATTTTCTGTGGCGTCCATTTTTGCCTGACCCCAAAGATGATCACCTGTTGGAATTAGCCATTGCCTCTGAAACGAAATTTATTGTGACGCACAATACGAAAGACTTCAAAGGCTTGGAGAAGTTTGATATAAAATCAGTTACTCCTAAAAAATTAACAAAGGAGATATTATGAGTGCCTTGAGTTTACGTTTACCGGAATCAATTCATCGCCACATTAGAGAAATTGCGAAAAAGGAAGGCGTGTCTATCAATCAGTTTATTTCATCCGCGGTATCAGAAAAAGTTTCTGCATTGATGACGGAAGACTATTTGATAAACAGAGCCAAAAGAGCAAAAAAGAAAGATTTCAGGAAGATATTGACAAAGGTCCCAAACCGGAAGCCAATTCATGGCGACGAAGTATAGACATCAGCCTGAAAAATCATTCTAAGCGCTAGAAAACATCTGCAAAAATTAAGTATATTGTGGTATGCAAAATTTCTGCTGTTGTTTTCACTTATCGTGAAATTATTTCTGTATAATCAATAGTTAGTATTATTATGAACGATTACACACCCACTGATTATGTGAATGCATTCCGTAATCTCAACTTGCAGCCCTATCAGAGACGGATGCTCGAAATCCATTATTGCGCGCCGAACCATACGTTGACTGCTACTCAGATGGCAAAAGCAATGGGCTTTCGCAATTGGGGTGGTGCCAATTTGCATTATGGGGTCTTAGGCAAACTTGTCGCCGAAATGCTGGGCTGGCATCCAATGCCAGAGACCAAGTTGTATGTTTTGTCCGAATTCGAGAAACCTGGACGTGAATGGCATTGGATTATGCGATCCCCAGTGGTCTCAGCAATGGAAATTCTTGGCTGGGCGAAGACTGAACAATCCCGCATTCCTGAAGAGGTTGAGGTTACAACTTCAATACATGAAGGGGCGGTCAGAGAGATACGTGTTAATGCATATGAGAGAAGTAGTGTCGCTCGAGAGCAATGTATCTTGCACCACGGCTGTAAATGCGCCGCATGTGGTATTGTTCTGGCTGATGTTTATGGCGAATCAGCCCAAGGCTATATTCATGTCCACCACTTACGGCAGTTGTCCGAAATCAGAGAAAACTACAAGGTTAATCCTATCCGCGACCTACTACCTGTATGTCCCAACTGCCATGCCATTATGCATATGCGGAAACCTCCATATTCAATCCAAGAGATCAAGAATCTCATCCATGCTCAAAAACAAAATGCTAACAATGCGCTGCACACGGACGAGATGCAAGCACAGCGACGATGATCACTGGGGTTAGAAATTCTCAATAAGTTCCCGGAATACGTGGAAATCAGTTTTCGTGCCTTTTAACAGCAACGCTGTTACTTCATTCCTGTCAAATCTCAGATGCTTTCAAATACCATTGAATTTCCTGCCCTTTTCTGATACTATTTTTCTGTGCTGGTTCAGGGTTGCAGCCTGAACCGAAATGTTTCGGTTCAATCGAGGACGATTTAACCAGCAAAAAGGTAAAAAATCCCCCTTAAAAAAGGGGGCGAAGGGGGTTGTGAAATTATCAAAAAAACACAACCCCTAAATCCCCCTTTTCTAAGGGGGATTACCTTGATTACAAAACAATTTCAAAACAAATACCTAAAATGTCACTAGAAGAATTCAATTCGTCAAGCTTTTTTAGTAAGTCACGCACCCACGTCTTGCTATTCATTGCAACCTTTTTGACAACCTATTATGTCAATGGGCTGTGGTACTCGATCACCATTATGACGATCTTGCTTTCCCATGAGCTGGGACATTTTTTTATGTGCCGTAAATATCACGTTGCCGCTACTATGCCCTATTTCCT
>VGXX01000303.1 GCA_016873155.1 Planctomycetota bacterium
TGGAGATTCCCCGGCGCCTCAAAATGAAGAAACACCTTTCAGACCCCGGAGTCCTTATGCAGCAGCAAAAGTATATGCTTATTGGATGGCCGTTAACTATAGAGACGGCTATAACATATTTGCTTGCAATGGAATTCTCTTCAATCACGAATCACCAAGAAGAGGTGAAACATTTGTAACGAGAAAAATAACTAGAGCAATTGCAAATATACTTGGCGGAAAGCAGCAGAAACTATTCCTTGGAAACCTGGAGGCAAAAAGAGATTGGGGGTTTGCGCCGGAGTATGTGATGTGTCAATGGTTAATGCTCCAACAAGATAGGCCCGAAGATTATATCATTGGCACCGGAGAGAGTCACACCGTTAGAGAATTCCTGGAGCTTGCTTTCAACTATGTTGGGATTGAAATAGAATGGAAAGGCAAAGGAATTCATCAAAAGGGCATAATAAAATCTTTAGACTGTCGCCACCGATATCCAACATTTGATAAAAAAGAGGGAGAAGTTCTTATAGAAGTAGACCCCAAGTATTTCAGGCCTACGGAAGTAGATTTTTTATTAGCAGATGCTAGAAAGGCAAAGGAAAAATTGGGGTGGGAACCAAAAATTGTATTTAAAGAACTGGCCAAAATAATGATTGATTCCGATACGGAATTAATCGGTCTAAAGTCTAAGGGTGAAGGTATCAGTATAATACGCAAAAAAGGCATAACCTGGATAAATAGTATAAATTAGTCCTACTAAGTCCCCCTTAATAAAGGGGGATTCAGGGGGTTGTGTTTTTCCTGAGTTTTTACAACCCCCTTGCCCCCTTTTCTAAGGGGGATTTTATGCCTGCTACCACACGCAAAGCCGCATAAATAAAATGAAAATTCCTATACAATAGATTTAGTTCAGATTGAGGATTTATTATTTCATGAGTTTTTGGAATACAAGAAGAATTCTCGTAACCGGAGGAGCAGGGTTTCTTGGCTCTTTTGTCGTTGAAAAGTTGAAAGAAAAGGGCTGTAAAACTATATCAGTTCCTCGAAGTAAAGATTACGATCTGGTGGATAACGATGCGTGCAAAAGGGTTTATCAGGAAACAAAACCTGACATTGTAATTCATTTAGCGGCAAAAGTCGGTGGAATTGGCGCAAACAGGAATAACCCCGGAAAGTTCTTTTACGATAACGCAATGATGGGCATCCAGATGATGGAACAAGGAAGAGTGTTTGGGATTGAGAAATTTGTTGCATTAGGAACAATTTGTGCTTATCCAAAATTTACCCCTGTGCCATTTAAAGAAGCAAATTTGTGGGACGGATACCCGGAAGAAACCAATGCCCCCTATGGCTTGGCAAAGAAGATGCTTTTGGTACAAGCACAAGCGTACAAACAGCAATATGATTTTAATGCTATTTATCTGTTACCCGTGAATCTGTATGGTCCGAGGGATAATTTTGATTTAGAAACTTCACACGTTATCCCCGCTATTATACGGAAATGCCTGGAATCTCAGAATTCCACAATCGAAACTGAGAGTAAAATAAATTCTGCTCAAATGGCAATTTCTGAATCACAATCCTGTATAACCATCTGGGGAACAGGCGCTCCTACGCGTGAATTTCTTTATGTTGAGGATGCCGCAGACGGTATTATTCTTGCGACTGAAAAATATAATAAAACCGATCCCGTGAATCTTGGCTCCGGTTTTGAAATTTCCATAAAAGAATTGGTAAAATTAATTGTCAAACTAACAAATTTCAAAGGAAACATTGTCTGGGACACCTCCAAACCCGACGGCCAGCCGAGAAGAAGACTAGATACGACAAAGGCAGAAAAAGAATTTGGATTTAAGGCGAAGACGAGTCTTGAAGCAGGACTAATGCAAACGATTGAGTGGTATATGAAAAATAAGGCAACAATCGGATGTTAAGAAAACAGAATGAGCCACGCATTGTTTAAATATGCAATGAAATTAGACATAAGAATGTTTAATATTTAAACATCAGAAACATTCACAATCTTTCCCATTAAGAGTAACCCCCCCCTCCCTATAAATATGGGCTCAGAGATTTCAGAAAAAATAGTGCATTGGGAACACTTATTGTAATGAATATCCTCAATACCTGAAACCCTGTAAGCAGACGTTGTAAGGTAATATACCCCCCCTATGCCCTCTTTGGTTTATTTTCAGACCAATTTACTAAACATAAAAATATCGGGTCGTTTTGGTATTGATATTGCTTATTTGTTGATAAACGTAATACAGTAGTCATCTAATTTAGCGTTTTACTACTTTACATTGCTAGTTTAAATATCATTAAACTAGGCTGCCTTTGGCAGCGACTTTCTATATACATGGCAAATGCCGGTTAAAAACAACCCCCCTCGCCCCCTTTATTAAGGGGGATTTCCTCAAGTCCCCCTTAGAAAAGGGGGATTAAGGGGGTTGTCTGGCGCACTGTAACAAACTTTGAAATTCCTATACATTTAATTATGCCAATAGCCACAGCTCAAAAATATCTCGACGAAGCAAAGCTTTTCATGGAAAACGGTCTCTGCGAAGAAGCTATTGAAGCTTGTAAAAAGGCTATAGAAACCGACCCTTCT
>VGXX01000304.1 GCA_016873155.1 Planctomycetota bacterium
AACTGCGGTGTCAATTCCCAATTTTTTCAAAAGCGGCACAACAATGCCCTGTTCCTGGGTTAGCAAGACTTCCAGTAAATGGACGGCGAGTATTTGCTGTTGTCTCTTGGATTCTGCCAATTCCTGGGCTTCGTGCACCGCTTCCTGCGCCTTGATGGTAAATTTGTCAAACCTCATAGTTTTGTTATTTGGATATTATTCTCGGTAATGCTTTTTACAATATATTTTATCGTGATGGTCAAAATCTATAAACTTTATCAGCTTGTTTTCTAGCCATTTACTTCCCTCGTTTTCAGAAAAAGGTTTTTGGCCTAGATTGCATGGTTTGCACATGCATAACCCAATCAACGGATATTTTGTAGGGTGGATTAAGGCGCTGTTTTTTTTGCGCCGAATCCACCGAATTTCTATTTTATTTCCTCAGCGTCCTGGCATCCTGGTGCGGCGAACCCGAAGGTGGTGGATTCGCTGTCGCTTAATCCACCCTACAGAATTTTGTTTTAAAATAAACAGCCCCTGGCACACTGCGATATTGTGAGTCAGGGGGTTTTGTGATAGTAATAGAACATGAAATACTTATGATTGTATCGAAAGGACATCAGACATACTGTACATGCCGGGGGATTTTTGTGCGATAAACTTCGCTGCACGGATGGCGCCGCGCACAAAGGTATCTCTGGTATGCGCCTTGTGAGTAATTTCTATGCGTTCCCCTAAACTCCCAAAGACAACCGTATGATCACCTATGACGTCCCCGCTTCGGACTGCATGCATACCTATCTGATTTTCAGGCCTTTCACCCGTAATCCCATGTCGCCCGTAGATAACGTCTTTATCTAACTTTCTGCCTGTAGCATCACATATTTTTTCGGCAAGCTTCAAGGCTGTTCCGCTGGGAGCATCTTTTTTAAAGCGGTGGTGGGTTTCCACAATTTCTATATCAAAATCCTTTCCGAGCATCTGTGCCATTTGTGCCGCCAGGTTGAACATGACATTAACGCCCACACTCATGTTGGGAGAGATCAGACAGGGCATTTGCCGGGACAGGTGCTTTATTTTCTCAAACTGTTGCGTGCTCAATCCCGTTGTGCCCGCTACAAGACCAATGCCCTTCATTGCACAAACTTCTGCAATGGCTACCGTTGATTCTGGCGACGAGAAATCTATCAAGACGTCTGCATGCGTATTCAAAGTTGATGTGATTTTTACATGAGTTTCCCCGCATCCTGCAACCGTACCCACGTCTTTGTCGAGAAAGGAATGTCCGTGCCTTTCCAGTGCGGCCACTAACTTCAATTGCGGGTCTTCAATGATAAGGGCGGCAATCCTGGCTCCCATTCTGCCGCATGCGCCATTTACTGCGATCTTAAGCATTATTTACACCATAAATAAATTAGTCTTTGTTTTTTTTATATCTCTTACTGGCACTCTTGAGGAAGTTACGTTCCCTGCGTGTCAGGTTTCGTAAGCCTTCACGATTCACCTTATCAAGGATTTCGTCCACTTTTGCCCGTACTTCCTGCTCTTTCATCATCTCTTTTCCCTGGTGGTGAATCTGCCACTTTTTGAGATACTCTGCTACCCGATAAGAGTATCTGACAAACAAAAATCCGTAAACCAGACCACCCAGATGCGCAAAGTGGGCAATATTTCCTGACTTGGGAACTATACAGTTGAAGATGGTGATGCCGGCAAAGATCATAACCAGATACTTTGCCTTCAAGGGAAAGAAATAGAAAATAACCGTACTATTGGGGAAATACATGGCAAAGGCCACTTCAAGGGCGAAGATGGCCCCTGAAGCCCCTACGATGGGAGTCAACGGTGTAAAGATACAGCAACATATTCCGGCAAATATACCTGCAGTAAAATAGAGCGTTAGAAACCGTTTGGTTCCAAGTACCCGTTCAACCTCACTCCCAAACATCCAGAGCACCAGCATATTAAAGATCAGGTGCCACGGATCGGTCGTACTGTGCAGGAACATGTACGTAAGGAATTGCCACAGCCATAAATGCCCCAGCGTGTCCGGAGGATAAAGCCAGAACAACTTTGTGAATTTGTCGGAAGCCGGATAATACCACGGCAGCGCTGATGTATAACCCGTTTGTTCACCAGTCAGGATATTTATTGACTGTGGAAACCATTGGGAACTTATCGTCGAGAATAACAATTGAAGCATAAACACGCTGACATTGGCTATGATGAGAACCATGATCACGCGTGTCCATTTGCTTCCAATGTTTATTCCAAAAATGAGTTTGTTATTGCGCATTTGCGTTAAGGTAATTAAATGTACAGGAATTTCAAAGTTTGTAGTTGTAGCGCAAACTTTAGTTCGTATAGGATATAAGCGAACTGAAGTTCGCACTGCTATTGACTATAAAATATACTAATTCATTTTCAATAAAAGTCAAGAATGTTATACGGTGAGTTTATGTGGTGTAAAGTTTTCTGAAAATAAACATCCCGCCAATAAAAAGAATAATATTCGCACCCCATATACCAAGCACCACAGGCATTACACTGTTTTCTGCCAGTACGATTCCCGTTACCACCAGC
>VGXX01000305.1 GCA_016873155.1 Planctomycetota bacterium
CAAAACATCTCTCAGTGCTGGGTATTCAGCAGATTGCTTTTTCTTAGTGCCGTTGGTGCAAGAAATTTCTTGCACAAAGGTATCTGATATAAGTAAGAAGCGGTGTTTCTGAGAGAAAAAAAGAATAAAGAAGGTCTTATGACTATTTTGCAGGGTGGTCAATCAGCATCAAGAATCTGATTTGACAAAATTTCACCGCTCACACGGGAGCGGTCTATTTGGTGCAAGATTCAGGTTATACAAGACTGCGGGATGAGAAGCCAGTCCTTTATAATTATGTAACAAACATTCTTTTAGATAGAGTTTACACAAAGAGAATAATCCCTGTAAGAATGAAAAATATTGAACTCATTGCTTCAAGACGGGAGACTAATAAATTTTTAAATGAGAATTTTAAAAATTACCTTAATAATCAGGCAAAAAATCGCCACAGCATTGATATCAAGGTTCAAATTAAAACACCATCTGAGGAAAAGACATTACAGGCAGTTGATTTTGTTAGTTGGGCAATTTTTAGAAAATATGAATATGCAGATGATACTTTTTACAACATAATTAAAAATAGAATGGTGGAAGAAAATCCACTATTCCCCTAAAAATGCAAAACCTCGTGTGCTATTTACGAGCAACCATCCGGAAGCCCACACACGAGGATTTACTTGCTACAAAAATAATAGCAAAAAGAGGGTAAATTGGCAATAGCTATTTTTAGGATAACTTATGCAACTTCAGAGGCGGGATAATCAAAGTCCGTTGATTTATATGAACACACTGGATTTTATCACTGAAGAACTTGAGAAACTGAAAGAGTCGGGCCTCTTTATCAATATCCGCACGATTGAAGGCCCGCAGGGCGCCTGGATTACGGTAGACGGGAAAAAGGTTTTAAATCTCTGTTCGAATAACTATCTCGGATTTGCCAATAACCCCCAACTAAAGTCTTCAGCACAAAAGGCTATTGAAACGTATGGCGTAGGTCCGGCGGCGGTACGGACTATTGCCGGGACAACAACACTCCACAAGGAACTTGAACGAAAACTTGCGATCTTTAAAGGGGTTGAAAGCACGATAACCTTTCAATCCGGATTTTGCGCAAACCTTGCGGTTATTCCTGCAATCGTTGGTGAAGGGGATATCGTCTTCTCTGACGAACTCAATCATGCAAGTATTATTGATGGGTGTCGCCTTTCTAAGGCAAAGATTGTCCGCTACGGGCATTGTAACCCCAAAGACCTTCAGTCTAAGATTTCAGATGAAATAAATACAAGCCGAAGACTTACAAAAGAGGCGAAAAATACCCCTCCTCAATCCCCCCCTTCGCAAGGGAGGGATGGGGGGGTAAAGAATCCATTTTCGGGTGCGGAGATGGTTAGACGATTACTGATTATTACCGACGGTGTTTTCAGTATGGAGGGAGACATTGCACCATTACCTGAGATTGTGGAGATTGCTGATAAATTCGGGGCGATTACCATGGTGGACGATGCACACGGTGAAGGTGTCTTGGGGCGGGGCGGCAGGGGCATCGTAAACCACTTCAATCTGCACGGCAAGGTCGATATCGAGGTAGGCACTTTGTCAAAGGCGTTTGGTGTTGTGGGCGGCTATATTGCAGGGAGTAAAAGATTGACAGATTATCTGGCACAAAAGGGACGTCCCTTCCTCTTCTCGAGCGCTGTGACTGCCGCAGACGTGGCGGCATGTATTGCTGCCCTTGACAATCTCATAGCCTCAGATACACTCGTTGAACAACTTTGGCAAAATACCGGATTCTTCCAGGAAAAAATGAGACGGATTGGATTTAACCTCGGCAATACAAAAACGCCGATTACACCGGTTATGATTGGAGATGCAAAGACAGCAAAGGCCTTTAGTCAGAAATTGTTTGATGAGGGCGTATTTGCACAGGCAATTGGTTATCCTACGGTGCCTGTAGGCAAGGCGCGTATCCGTGTAATGCTTTCGGCTGCCCACAACAAGGATGACCTTGCATGGGCAATAGAACGTTTTGAAAGAATCGGGAAATCTCTGAGGATACTGAAGTGAATATCCACCCATTTCTGTTGATTTTTTGAAGAAAAACGTTTAGTATTCGACTTTGTATTTGTTTGAATAAATTCCTAATATTTTATTTTTGATTAAGTTGATTTGGGTGTTTTCACATGAAAAAATATATAATAGTAACAGGTCTTATCGTATGCGTATTGGGAAGTATTTTTGGCTGTGGTAAAAAAGAAACGGGAGGTGGTTTGACAGAGAAAACCGTTCCTGCGGAAAAAGAACGGATTGAAACAAAATTGTCAGAAGACCAGCATGCGTTTATAAAAAATGAACAAGGTTTCATAGTCCACATGAAGGACATCAAGGTGCTCATGAAACATTTGTCTTCGTCAATAAATCAACAGGATTGGGAGGCAATCAAAAAGGACACGAAAAAACTGAAGGAGGCAAGCCCTGTGGTGTTTACCGGGTTAAATAAAGACGACTTGCCGAAGGAATTTGTGAACCTGGACGTCAAATTTCACCTGAGCGCACTGGAACTGATCAGCGC
>VGXX01000306.1 GCA_016873155.1 Planctomycetota bacterium
AAAAATAAAACGCTTTTATATTAATTGCGTATATACAATCTTGATTGCCTTTACCGGACATGCCGGAATGCAGCGTTCACACTGGTCGCACTTATGTTGAATGATTTCTGCCTTTTCATTTTTCATAATGATGGCTTCAGTGGGGCACACATGCAAGCACTCTTCGCAACCAACGCATTCACGTTTATCCACGGCAATCATTATTTATACGCCTTTCCATGACTAAAATCTTTCACATAATGCATGATACAAAAGTTATTCTGCCTTGACTTCGATCTTCCTTTTATTGTTCGAATTTATCCAAAAATTTAGACACACCGGTCTATTCTCCTGGATTGATTTTTATTATTTATTTTTCCACTACACCCCTTTACTTCCGTATCTAACTATGCGAGTCTATTCAGATTAGGTATTTAATTAATTTGCGAGTAGAACTTGAAATAAAGTTTTATGATTCAAATTTTAAAAGGATATTAAGCAATAAAAATGCCAATGGATGGAAACTGCAAATTGTTGTGGAACATGGTGTTTCTTTTGGAGAAATTTGTATGCAAAACTAACTCTTGACGAACCTTTTGCCTGAGAGTTGTTTTACCAATTTCTTAATTTCGAGGATCATCAGGGTGCTTGTAACGACGGATGTGGAAAGTCCGGCGAGTTGTATAATTTCATCGATATCTTTCGGGCTGCTGGATAGGAGCGAAAATATCTTTTTTTCTTGTGAGTTAAGCGACAGGCTCCTGGGGTCGGTTGTCGTTTGTGTATCGGAGGCATTCAGTGATTCTGCAACCGGCCCTAATTCATGGATGATGTCGTTAATATCCTCTACGAGCTTGGCGCCTTCCTTGATCAGTTTGTGCGTGCCGCGGCTGTAAATGTTGTCAATATTTCCCGGGATGGCAAAGACCTCTTTTCCCTGTTCGAGCGCCCACTGCGCGGTTATTAAAGAGCCGCTGTTTAATAACGACTCAACCACAAGGACGCCGAGCGACAGGCCGCTGATCAGCCTGTTTCTTGGCGGAAAATTGCGAAAATCGGGCGGCGTGTTCATGGGAAGTTCGGAGACGATGGCTCCGTGTTGAGCGATTTGTTCTGCCAGTTCTATATTTTCCCGCGGGTATATAACTCCCAGCCCGCAACCGAGTACGGCAATGGTGCGTCCCTTTGCACTAATAGCGCCGCGATGCGCTGCAGCGTCTATCCCCCGCGCCATACCGCTTACAATGCAAAATCCTTTCTGTGCAAGCAACCGGCTAAACCTCTCTGCTTGCGAGAGACCGTAATAAGTGCAACGTCGTGCACCAACAATGGCAAGGGCTATAACATCGGTTTCAAGGAGATTGCCCCTGACATAAAGAATGAGCGGCGGGTCGTAGATGGCCTTGAGATGCTTTGGATATTGATCACTCGTGTAGGGGATGATTTGAACGTTTTTTTCTTTTGCTAAATTGATTTCAGAGGCAATGTCAATATTCCTGGACGTCTCAATGACCGCTGTGGCAAGTTTTGGGCCTATGCCCGGAAGTGACTCCAGTTCCGTCCTCGGGGCATTGAGGATGGCCTCTGAAGAGCCGAATCGTTCGATAAGGGTTTGGTACGTCTTTGTCCCAATCCCCCTGGTCATGTGCAGGCGCAGGAGGGCCTCAAATTCTGTCACTGGTTACCTCTTATGATGGTAGTCGGGATTTTCGATTCCCGGAAAGGTGTTACAATACACTTTTCTTTCGATAAAGATTTTGACGATATTGGTATCGAGGTGATTATTTTCCGACTCGTTTCGTATGATATCCAGTGTTTCCGGTAATGAAAGTGCCTTTTTGTAAGGTCTGTCAAAAGACATAAGGGCGTCAAAGATGTCTGCAACGGCGATAATACGGCCAAAGATATTTAACTGCTCTGCCTTCAGTCCATAGGGATACCCCGTTCCGTCAAGTTTTTCGTGGTGCATGGCTGCAATGGCGGGAATGTTTTTGTATTCTTTTGAAAAATAGACTTCTTCGAGTATCTCTTTCGTATACCGGGAATGCCTGTTCATCTCGTTTCTTTCGTCCGGGGTCAGTTTGTCAGGCTTTAAAAGTACGTTATCCCTTACTCCGATTTTGCCCACATCGTGCAGCGTGGCTGCATAATTGAGCACCTTGAGATCGTTTTTTGTCAGACCGACGGACTTGCCGATGTCAACTGATAGTCTGGCGACTCGTTCGGAATGTCCTGCCGTAACGGGGTCCCGTCGGTCAATTGCCGCAGCCAGGGCCTTGATGGCGCTCAGAAATGTCTTTTCCCTCTCTTCGTGCAAACGCGCATTTTCAATAGCCGTAGCGGCGTAGGCAGCGTAAGTTCTGAAAAGCCACTCGTCGTATTCCGTAAACAATCCGGACTTTTTGTTAAGTACCTGGAGCACCCCGATAATTTCACCTTCGCGGTTCTTCATGGGCACACAGAGGACTGTCCTGGTGGTATACCCTGTTTGTATGTCCGTCTCCTTATTGAAGAGAGTATTTTTATAAGCGTCTTCAATATTTACCGTCTTCCCGGTTTCGGC
>VGXX01000307.1 GCA_016873155.1 Planctomycetota bacterium
CCTCCATTTCACGTAATTCGGACAGCATCTATGGTAAACCTGGTTTTTAAAACAGCTAATACTTGTCCAAAATACCAATAAATTCCATGGGTATGCTTGGACTTCTCTGCTAATTTGGACAGCAATGGTATGGCAATAAATAATTCCGTATAGTTGCTCGTGGGGGCCAGCCATGAAAGACGCGCTCCGGGATTTCTTAATCCATCAGGGCTTAAAAATCGACCATTAACCAACGGTTGGTCTGCAAAATCCCACGTATGAGGATGAAATTGGTTCAACCTGCCAAATTCAGTAAAAAAGGTACCTGCCTTTGCTTGCAAATTCAATGGCAATGACATCGAGGTCAGGTAGGCCTCTTCCACCTCAAGAAATGACTCTCCGTCTTTATCAATTTGGAAGATGATATTCGCCTGACCTTTGAAATATGGGTCTACTGCTCCCTCAAATACGGTTTCCAAATTTTGCACAGTAAATCCGCGTTGTATCGGATCGTGTCCACCCGTTTCAAGGGTTTCCAAATCTTTAGCAGTCGAAGCAGCAGCGCTAAACAATCCATCAAAGGAAATATTCGCATAGCTTTTTCCCAGACTCCATACGGTAAGAGGCTGCGCAGGTGACCATTGCCCGGATGGTGAACTTATAGGTTGATCGGGTAGAATTGTATTTGTCGATGGAATCATAGACTCCGCTGTTGTTTGAGAAGGCAAAGGAGCAGATGTGCTTGTATCTGTCTGTGATGGAATTTGTTTTTCTTCCTCATTTTTCCCAGAAATCTTCGGGGTTTTAGAATGTACCTCTCCAACAGTTAAGTCGTTCTCTGTTTTAGATAGGGGCAGTTCATGAAGTGCCCTTACAGGTTCTGATTGTGTTATTTTCAGTTTTGTATTTTCTTTCTCCAGGACGACAATCTTTTCTTGCATCTCTTTAAAGCGGGTATCGTAATCCTGTTTCATGTTTTCAAGAAGAGCCTTCATCCCCTGAAGTTGATTCACAATCTCATCAAATTCATCTTTTTTAATGCGTATCTCTTTGTTCTCTTCTTCCGCTTCTTCTACGGCATTCACCCCTGAAAATTCTTTGTCGGTTATCGGCGCTTCTTTGCCATATACTACGTTAGGGTCAAAAAGCCGTTCACCTCTAACTACAACAAGTATACATAAGAACAGTATATAACTTATCCGTCTCATAACGATTCTCCTGTAAAGTGATCTTATTTATGCTGTTTGGACACAGATGAACACGGATCGTCAGAATATAAAAATGAAGAGATAAAATTATTATCGTTCGACTGAGCGCTCACGACGAAGTCTGTGGAAATCAGCGTCCTAATCAATGTAATGTAATTTACTACGATTAGCAGGAGAAAGCAGGCGGTGGTCGGATGGTAAATTTTTGGGTGAATAGAGACGGAAGAATGGGATTGGAATGACACACAAGATTGATTGAGACACAATCAAATCGCATGTCGTGTAATAGAAATTGTCTTAGGTTTGAAGGGGTCTTCAACCACTGGCAGATTTGACAGGTTTCGGAGTTGTGCTGCGAAGGATTTCCAGAAACCCTGATTTGTTGGTCATCGGTAGAATGAGATACAGATTGCTGTGTGTGATTACAGTGTCGGGCGCCGAAAATGCCGTCATGAAAGCCTCCCATCGTCAGACACAATAGGAGATACGGAATGAAGATGGAAGCAAACAGGCCGTTTACCAGGCTTTTTTTTCTAATAAATTGTATTATTGGCATGGGCTACCCCGATTTCACTGCACGACTGGCATTCCTTTATTTGTAACAGCTCAACTCACCGCAAAGAACGCAAAGGTATGCTAATATCCATTGGCTAATAAATCAAGTAAAAATCATATTAATTTGGTTTTGTGAAACACATCCCGTGCGGGTTCAGGTTTGCAACCTGAATCTTTCATGATTACACCCTGACTCTCTTCCATCTCCCACTTCTGTAAAGGATGTAAATGGCAATGGCGCGGCAAATCCAGTCCAGGGCGGAACCAAACCACACGCCCGCTAATCCCCATCCGAGCGTAATACCGAAAAGATAAGAAACGGGGACGTGGAAACACAATGTACCGACGATGGTTATAATCATAGGGCTTATGGTGTCACCCGCGCCGCGCAGACCGCCAGAATACACCATATATATTGCCAGGGCGGGTTGCTCTAAAGCGGCAATCATCACGCAAATCACTGCCAGTGAAAGGACACTGGGTTCGGGTTTAAACATCATGGCCATCTGTGCCGGAAATATCAGGAAAATTAAGGCAAAGAATCCCATCAGCGCCATCGCGAAGTAACAACTGCGTCTCATGCTGAGCAAGGCGAGGTTTACATCCTTTGCCCCAAGACTTTGACCGACCAGCGTGGCAGTTGAAACAGCAAGGGCAAATCCAGGCATAAAGGATATCGATTCGATCCGTACGGCAATCTGGTGTGCCGCCAGTGACACGGTGCCAAGTATTGTCACAATCTTGGTAAAAAATAAAAAACCCATTTGAGTCAGAAATGCGTCAATAGCAGCAGGA
>VGXX01000308.1 GCA_016873155.1 Planctomycetota bacterium
TGCTATCGGAATACGGAGTGGACTTTGGCCAGGGATACTATATTGGCAAACCATTTGTTTTTTCAGAAAAACCCAGCAAAAGCAAAGACTAAGCCAAACTTCATCCGGTGACAACTTGAAATTTATTTCAAAAGAATAATTTCTTCTGAACAGTTACGAGAAAAGTGAAAACGGGATAAGCATCTTTCGATACTCCTTGAAAGGATTGAAGCTGGTTTATCATAATAAAATATTTGGTTCTCGATGCTCTTTTTGTTTTTCATCTTTTTCATCGCGATCTTAACTTCTCCCTCCTCTCCTTCTTCAAGTTCGGGTTTCTTTTTTGATCTTTAACCTCTTTCCTTTCAGCTTTACTCGCACATCTTGGAGTGGATTGCCCTGTTTGTCTGCAACGAGGCCATATATCCTGCCTGGCAAGAGGGATGTGGCGTATTTAAGGTCACTATGGGTAATATCATAATAGCAGATGTGTACTTTATTCATCGAGTCTACTGCTATGGAGGTGTATCCACCATCCTCACTTCCCTCTATTATCTCTGTCTCCCAGGTGTCCGTGACATTGGTTGCATATTTGATATCAAGGGTCGTTCGGCCAAGGTCGTTAGCCCGACTTTCGCAATTCGAGGCGAAAAAAGGTTATTTTTAGGCATGAATCGCCATAAAACCCTTGATTTTAAAGGGGTGGATATTCAAAATGGGCTGTAGTGCCGACCTTTTAGTATGCCCCCCTGTATTTACTGGCTTAGCGGCTTATATTCCCCTCGAATTGCGAAGGTCGGGCTAAATATAATCATCATTATAAGATGTATCATATGCCACTCTCGTTGTCGGAAAGTCTGTTGACTTAGTGTACCCCGTCACATATACATTCCCGCTTGTTTCGAGGACGAGAGATCGACCACGCTCACCATCTGACCCAGCCAGTCCGCTTCACCCAACCTTCTTGAACTCAGCTTATTTTGTGGCGGTAGTTTTTTTCTATTTGTCCAAAAATAATCTTCTACATTCTTTGCCATACCCCTGGAGTTGATTTGGATAATGGTGCTCTATTCAAGCAATGGAGAAATCAACCATATAAAACGTAGGGTTCAAGTTACAAACTTGAATCCACAATAAAGGGGGAAAATGGATGGTTTATTTATTTTTAAGTTTTGTTTTTAAAAGGTCTCGCGCCTCAAGGGCTTCGGTTAAAAGTTTGCGTACCATCCAGCCTATGGTTCTTTCGTCACTATCGGCAAGAGATTGAATAGCGTCCTTTATTTCAGAAGGCAATCTGACTGTAATTATAGTTTCCTTTTTCATAAGAATACATTGTATACATTTTGCTTGACATGCCAACGTAAACATAGTATTCAATGTATTCAATTGGCGCTTTATTTACAGGATAAACAGTTTCTGCGTTGCTTTTCATCGAAAAGGAGGCAATAAGATTATGAAAAACACATTCACAGCCACGAATTTGTGCGAATAGGAAATTAAAGGACGCAGATTCCAGCAGATTGCAAGGATAGTTTGTCGTCTCTTGTACGATGTACGAACAAGGTATGCTACCAGAGACAGGTTACTGTAGTGGTATTGCGAAGGTGGGTATCTTTGGTTATTAATGGCGCTCTCAGCAGTTTTGCAGTTGCTATGATAATTTTATCATGAAGTTCAGAAACTTCAGGAGTGTTGGCCATCTTCAGAAGGACTTTTTGATCAAGAGAGATTATGGAGTAATTTTCGCTTTTTCTGATCTTTTTAAAAAGCGCTTTGAAGTCAAAAGCAATCTTCTTTTTATCGAATATACTCATACATTCGGCAATGACTATGGATGGAATAAAGATAACGCATTCGCCTTGCTCACACTTGGTGAACGCCTCTTTTGCCCGCTGGCTTATTTCAGGGCTGTCGGTAAAATGCCAGAGAAGGGCATGCGTATCAGTAACGAATTTCATGTGAATGGGTGTTAATTCTTTACCTTGCTGCTATAGAGTGACTTTTTAGCTTCTTCGATATCGGAATCAGAAATGGTAATTCCTTTAAGAATTCCCTTGAGAGAAAGAGGTTTTTTTTTGGGCGCTGGAAGTTTTCTGAGAACGGACAGCTTTAGATCTACTATCCGTTCTTCGATAGTTTCTATCTTGTGGAGAACATCAATTGATTGTGGTAGAGTGTTTTTTCTCATGGATAGTATTTACCAGAAAATTACTTACTAATGAAAGCTATCATATCATTAGCATAAAGTCAAACAAAACATAACATAGCGCAGATCGTCTATGGGATGCGTTTTTGAGCGAATTTAATCCTATGTTTACAGGTTGTACAGGATAAACAATCGCGTCCATGGTTTTTATCGAAAAGGAGGGGGTAAGATTATGGGAAAGAAATTATTCGGTTTTATGGAAAACAGGTTTGGCATTTTGTGGTGTATGGTAATTATCTTATTGGTGATGCTCCCGGCTAAAGCCCTTCTCTCTGGGCAGGAGCAGGTGGGTTTGTCCCCCGCTGGCGGGGG
>VGXX01000309.1 GCA_016873155.1 Planctomycetota bacterium
TTTATCTCTCTCTCAAATGGAGAGGTCTTGAAGAGATATACTATAGCGGGTATTAAGGATTCTTCCATAATAACAAATTTACCGGGTAATACGATAACATCAGTCAGTAAAGATAATAATCACCTTGCTTTGGGAATGAATGACGGAAGGATTATAACGGTTTCCATTAACTTTTCTGAATCATTTGATGATGGAAAAAGAACCGTTCTTCCTGTGGTATCAGAAGAGGAAGTAGCGCAGATTGACGATGAAAAAAGGGCTTTCAAATGCATTACGTCTAAAAAAGATGATAGCACAACAGTCACTGCAGTCAGCACAGAAGACAGCAGGTTAATACTGAAGTCTACAGAGATAAAAGAAACTCTTTTGGGTGAGGCTGAAAGCAAGGAAATTAAAAAAGATATTACGGAACTCATAGCGCCGCGCAGCTTAAACCAAATTACTCCCCCCGTTTCCCCCCCTTTGCAAGGGGGGGATGAAGGGGGGGTAGGAAGACCGGAACCCGGTACAACGCTTGCGACACATAACCCGATAAATTTGACAGAGCAGGAAAACACATTAGAAATAACTTCTCTGGCGCTCGATCTTTTTATGGAAAATCTTTATGTCGGCACAGCTTCCGGGGAGTTGTTTCACATAAACGTGCGGGATAGAGAAAATCCTTTCCTGATAGAAAAGACAAAGGTGTCTGATAAGGCAGTAACTGCCTTAGGTTTTCTGCTGGGGGACGTTTCGCTGGTAGCCGGCGATAAAGGCGGCGGTGTAAACGTCTGGATGCAGGTAAGAGATGAGGTATCTGCCTCAGGCTGGATGCTTAAAAATGTGCACACGCTGAAATCGCACCTTGCTCCAGTTATATCCATTGTACCGTCTACGAGAGACAAGGGGTTTGTAACCGCAGCATCTGACGGAACGATTCATCTCAACCATGCCACTTCAGAGCAGACGCTTCTGTGCCTTGCAGCAAAATCCGCCCCCACAGCCATTGCCTTTTCACCCAAAGCCAATGGTATTCTGGCAGTTGATTCTCATAACAATCTATACCAGTGGGATATCTCAAATCCACACCCGGAAACCACTTTAAAGACCCTCTTCGGAGCGGTATGGTACGAGGGTTATGAAAGACCGGAGTTCGTCTGGCAATCTACGGGCGGGACAGATGACTTTGAACCCAAGCTGAGCCTGGTGCCGCTGATTTTTGGCACGATCAAAGGCACTCTCTATGCCATGATCATCGCAGTGCCAATCGGAATCTTTGCCGCACTTTACACATCCCAATTTCTCCATAAAACCTTAAAAACAGTAAAACCCGTTATCGAGATTATGGCAGCCCTTCCCAGCGTCATCCTCGGATTTCTTGCCGGACTGTGGCTGGCGCCATTGATGGAAAGGATATTTCCCTCCATAGTCGTTATGCCATTTTTTATCACACTCTCCATTATCATTGCCCTTCTTATTTGGAAAATTCTGCCGGTATTTGGAAAAGACCGGTACAGGCACGGGGCAGAGGCATTGTTTTTGATACCATTTATTATCGGGGCAATATATGCATCCATTCAGCTCAACGGCATCTTTGAATCGTTCTTTTTTGGAGGAGATTACCGGCAATGGCTTCTGGACGTTTTGGGTCTGAAATACGACCAGAGAAACGCCGTTGTCGTGGGTTTTGCAATGGGATTTGCCATAATACCGCTTATTTTTACCATATCCGAGGATGCTATAAGCAACGTTCCCGGCAATCTTATATCGGCCTCGCTGGCGCTCGGCGCAACTCCATGGCAGACAGCCATCAGGGTGGTGCTTCCGACCGCGAGTCCGGGAATTTTTTCGGCCGTCATGATTGGCTTTGGAAGGGCGGTAGGAGAGACGATGATCGTTCTTATGGCAACGGGCAATACCCCCATTATGGATTGGAATTTATTTAATGGCTTCAGGGCGCTCGCAGCAAATATTGCTGTTGAAATACCGGAAGCGCCGTTTGGCGGCACGCTTTACCGGGTGCTTTTTCTGGCAGCCCTGCTTCTTTTCGTAACGACCTTTATTGTTAACACCGCTGCGGAAACGGTGCGCCATTCAATGAAACAAAGGTATGGCAAGTTATAACCTCCCTTTCGTCTGTCATTCCGAGCGGAGCGAGGAATCTTCAGGATTTCTACCGGAGCTTGTCCTGAGCGAAAGATTTCTCGTCACTTCGTTCCTCGAAATGACAAAAGCGAAGGAGTCGAAATGACAATTACAGGTGAAAATTTCTATACAATCAGGTTATGAAGAAACTTTTTAAATCAGGCAATCCTTATATCTGGCTGACCGCAGGCACGCTGACGGTCTGCCTCTTAATGATCGGCGGATTAGTCGTGCTTATCATGATAAACGGACTCGGCGTATTCTGGCCCCACAGGATTGCAAAGATGACGCTTTCGGACGGCGCTGTAGTTCTGGGAGAAATTGCAAAGAGCGAGTCTATCCCTCACCAAAAGGGCTCTTATCG
>VGXX01000310.1 GCA_016873155.1 Planctomycetota bacterium
TCGTCTCTTTTTCTAAGATAGCCCATCCGGACCGTTGGATCATGTTGAAAAATCAGGAGCCAGCGCTCTTCAAATGCCTGTTTTAATATCTTCTTCTTATTTTCCAGCGTTTCCAACGGAAACAGGTCGTATCCGGCAATATAAGGATACTGGAGATGGGCAACGGTGGGCACAAGATCCGCCAGAAAGAAAGCAACCTGCCCTTCAGATTCGATTTTTACACATTGGTGAGAGCGGGTATGACCTCCGATTTTTAAGAGAGAGACTCCCTTATCCACTTCTGTAATTTCATCATCTATGAGGCAAAGGTATTTAGGGTCACCAATAGGCAAAAAGTCTTCTGTTATGTAACTCGCCCGCGTCCTTTCATTAGGATTTAAGGCAACCTCTAACTCTCCCTTCTGGATGAAATATTTTGCCTTTGGAAATGCAGGAACAATCTCTCCCCTTTCATTAAAGGTTGTATTCCCTCCGGCATGGTCAAAGTGAAGATGCGTGTTGATGACGAGATCAATATTTTTGGGCTGATAACCAAACCGATATAGAGATTCCAAAAGGTTGGGTTTTTTATCAATACCATACATTTTGCAAAACTTCTCGTCGTGTTTTGTCCCAACCCCTGTATCGATGAGGATATTGTATTTCTTTGTCACTACCAATGGACAATGAAGGGACAACTGTATCCTGTTTCTTTCATCGGATTGATATATCTTTTCCCATAAGACCTTCGGCACGACCCCAAATATGGCCCCACCGTCCAGAGAGAAGAAGCCGTCAGTTACAGGATAGATTTCAAACTTGCCGAGTTTCATCCATCGTATCCCCGCCTATAGTATGATTGCCAATATTCCTGCTATTGGCAATCATTATACAAAAAACTGTGAAAGATTGCTAATAATTATGACCTTCCCTCCACAAAATGTATGAAATAATTTTTGTTGAAAAACAACCTTATATTGTGTAGTTATAATCACGGGAAATTCCTCGATACTGAGGAATTTCAAACTTTAATTCCTCCCCCTTTATCCCCCTCCAAAGGGGGACAAATAATTATCCCCCTCCGGAGGGGGATAGGGGGAGGAGACGACGCTGATTTTTTCTTTGTGACTTGGTGTCTTGGTGGCAAGAAAAATCGCCGAAGGCTTAATTTATTCAGAAAAAGAAAGGGGGGATTGATGTCTATGAAGATAACCAGTAAATCTATCCTGTGCTTCGTATTCATGATCGCAGTATGCAGTTTATCAACAAAACCACTCTTTGCCTGGTCAACCGGGCCTGAAGCTTACAGGGCAGGCGCACCAGGCGACAAAGGAACTTGTAACGACAGTGGTTGTCATAATTCCTATTCGCTCGATTCAGGTAGCGCAGAGTTCTCAATTACTGGACCTGTCTCTTATACACCGGGAGAAACAATCAAATTAAAGGTTTCATTCAGCAGTTCCAGCGGAAAATTGCACGGTTTCGAAATGACGGCAATTGATACCGATGATAATCAGATCGGAAAATTTAAAAAGATAGGGAAAACCACACAAGTCATTCCTGCCAATGACTACCGGGGGCTTAAAAAAGAAGACAAGGGTACTTATATAGAGCATACGCGCAGTGGTTATAAAAAGAAAAGCTGGAAGGTCAAGTGGATTGCCCCAGCCAATGCTACGGGAACAGTGACATTTTATGCCGCCGGAAACGAGGCAGACGGCAACGGCTCACCCTCCGGTGATTACATTTACACAACAACACTGGAAATTAGTCCCTCGGAAGAATAAATTTTTTTACAAGTTTTCAGAAACGGTGACGAGTGACACGTGGCGAGTGACGTAAGTACATCACTTGTTACTCGTCACCCGACACACATCACTTTTTCAAAGGATTCCCATGAACTGGATTGCCATAGACTTTGAAACAGCAAACGCAAAGTATTCGAGCGCCTGTGCACTGGGAATTGCAATAGTTGAACATGGTAGGATTATAAAAAGGGCTTCCTGGTTAATAAGACCCCGTGAGCTTTACTTCAATTATTATAACACCTATATCCACGGTATCACCAAGGAAGACGTAAGGGACAAGCCTCAGTTTAATGAACTCTGGGGCGAATTTAAGCCATTTCTCGATGGAAAAATTGTTATTGCTCACAATGCAAGTTTTGATATAGGTGTTTTACGCCGTCTCCTTGACGAATATGGAATCCCTTACCCGGAACTTTATTATTTCTGTACTCGTGTTCTTGCTAAAAAGGTTTGGCCAACTTTAAATAGTTACAGACTCAATATGCTTTCTGCGCATTTAGGCATCAGTCTTAGACACCACGATGCAGAGGAAGACGCTGTGGCATGCGCTGAAATTTCGCTGCGATGCTGTGATGAAATGGGTGTAAGCAGATTGGAAGACCTTGCAACGAAATTCGGAATTACGAAGGGATACCTTGAAAATCCTTCAGCAAAAACAGTGAAAAAGAAATAGACAATATCAAAATTATTT
>VGXX01000311.1 GCA_016873155.1 Planctomycetota bacterium
GCAGTCAGGTAGCGCCGAAGAGGCAGAAGAGTCCCTTGCCATAGGATTCGCCTGACTTGTATACAACCTGGGTTATCGTCTTTTCAACCTCATTTCCTGCAGCGTGGATACGAGACAGGGTCTCTGTCGTTGTGGCGCTCCTCAGGGGACCGATAATTCCCAGAATGAAGGCTGTCATACCGGCAATGAATGCCATCGAGGCAAAGGCAGGTTCGTCTTTCCAAAGCGATATCAGGACTGCCAGAAACACAGGAATCATGGCGTACGGTATAATGATGATACTCCACCAGAGGACTGACCACTCACCGTGCTTTTGGTGTATCATCGTCAATATCTGGCTGGCCTCACCGCCGTCAATAACTTTCCAGCGCGTCCACAGGTAGACATAAAGGAATAGCGTAACACCGGCGTATACAAAGGCAGAGATACCACCGACTGTGAAAAGGCTCAGTTCCATTGTTATCAAGGCCTCCAAAAAAGTTCTTTTGCTGGTTCAATTGTCCCCGATTGAAACGAAATGTTTTGGTTCAGGCTGCAAGCCGTGAACCAGCACAAGGAAGCGAACCCACCCCTGACCCCTCCCAAGAGGGGACTTTCTTACTTCCTTCCTGGGAGTTCTTTATTCCCCTCTTGGGAGGGGGTTAAGGGGTGGGTTTTGTTGTACGTTTTCCAATTCGAGCTATTCAACTTAATCTTGAGTAATTACAATTTTTTATTGTACGGTACAAATTTTATCAAACATGGGTATTTGTTTAAAGAGCGCTTTCTCTTCTTGCCAGAAACCGGATTAAAGCCTGATCCAGCGGTGTCGAGGAATCAATGAGGCAATAGTCTATTTGATTTTCAAAGCATGCCTGTTTGAATTGTTCAAGAAAGCGGTTCATTTCGGAAAGATATCGGTCTTTTATGGACTTCGGGTCTGCCAGGATACGCCTCTCGTCTTCCATCGACTCAAAATACGTTATTGTCTCGAAAGGAAATGTCAGTTCGTACGGATCAAGTATATGAAATAAAATAACCTCGTTTTTCTTGAATTGAAAATACTTTACCTGCTTGATTACCTTGTTTATATCATCAAAAAAATCAGATATGATGATAATTAATGATCGCCGGCTTATCTTTTCGATGAATTCGTTGAGGATGATGCTCGTATTTGACTTACCCGCTGGTTTTAATTCTGCAAGGGTATTTAAGAGGACATGTAAGTGTGTGACACGGGACCTCGGTGGTATGTATTGCAATACCCTGTCACTGAAGCCGATCAGTCCAACCATGTCCGATTGCTTCAACAATAAATATGCGAGGGAGGCAGCAAGTGTTGCAGCATACTCAAATTTACTGATACCTGTAGATTTATATTCCATCGATCCACTGGTATCAAGGAATATATAGCACTTGAGATTCGTTTCCTCCTCGAATTCCTTGATGTAATACTTGTCCGTCCTTGCATGCACCTTCCAATCAATATGTTTTATCTCGTTTCCAGGAGAGTATTCTTTGTGTTCCAGGAATTCGATGCTCGAACCCTTGTAAGGGCTTTTATGAATACCCGACAATACCCCGTCTACCACGAGCCTTGCCCGGAGTTCCATGCTGGCAATCTTGGACAGTGTTACTGGATCAAAAGGGTTTTCTGCCATAGAACTAACCGTAAAGAAATAATTTTAGATTTACGATTTGTGATTTACGAATTTACTCGTTGAAAACAAATAATAAATCTAAAATCGCAAATCCAAAATCGCAAATTTATCACGCGTGTTCTTTTATAGTATCGAGTAACTGGTCGATGATGTGCAAAGACGATTTCCCTTCGGCTTCAGCGTGAAAATTAGTAATAATACGGTGTTGTAAGATAGGTTTGGCGAGTGCTCGAACGTCGTTACAGGTAACGGCATACCTGCCGTCCAGTAATGCGCGTGCCTTGCCTCCGAGGATGAGATATTGAGAGGCACGAGGGCCTGCCCCCCAGCTGATCCATTTTTTTATGAAGTCAGGTGCGCTGGGGTCAGTCGGCCTTGATGCGCGGACTAATCTGATGGCATATTCCAGCACATAATCAGCAACCGGCACCCTGGTAACGAGGTCTTGAAGATCCGTTATTTCCTCAGGACTGAAAACCTTATTTATCGTTGGTTTATATGTGGAAGTGGTTGTTCTTACAATTTCGATTTCTTCTTCTTTTGCGGGATATTGTACATTAATCTGAAACATAAATCGGTCGAGTTGCGCTTCGGGCAAAGGATATGTGCCTTCCTGCTCGATGGGGTTCTGTGTGGCAAAGACGATGAATGGCAGATCGAGAGAATAGGTGGTGCCGCTGGCAGTGACTTTGTATTCCTGCATTGCCTGAAGCAGCGCCGCCTGTGTCTTTGGAGGTGTGCGGTTAATCTCGTCGGCCAGCAGGATATTTGAAAAAATAGGACCCTTGATGAATTTAAAAAACCTTTTCCCTGAGGCGTGGTCCTGTT
>VGXX01000312.1 GCA_016873155.1 Planctomycetota bacterium
AATCTCTGGTAACGCCGTATTTCAAACCTGTGATTCCACCTGAACACTCAGCGACATTGCCGCCTATTGTGGAAAATGCGGCGCTGGCTGGATCGGGTGGATAAAAAAGTTTGTATTTAGCCACCTCGTTTTGTAATGTCTGGGTGACTACCCCTGGTTCAACCGTAGCCGTAAGGTCTTCCGGCACAATCTCCAAAATTTTATTCATGTGCGTGAAGTCCAGCACGATACCGCCTTGCACCGGCACAGCGCCCCCAGTGAGACCGGAGCCTGCGCCGCGTGGATAAACAGGTATTTCATGCTCATTTGCAAACCGCAGGACGTCGGATACGTGCTGTCTCGAACGAGGTCTTACAACAACGTCGGGAACATATTTTTGCTTGGTTCCATCATAGGCGTAGCATATCCGGTCTTCGAGTGTGGAAAGCACGTTTTCTTTTCCTACGAGCTGATTTAGTGTGTCGAGCGATACTATTGTTTTTTTGGGCTTAGTAAGCGTAGTTGTTTCCATAGTAGATTTACTCTATTAAATTAAATGAAATAAGTCAAATCCTTTTTCATTTGCAAATAATTTACGGAATTGCTATAACTCTTGTTATAGCAAAGTCTTTTGGAATTTACACCCTTTGCCTTAGGGGAAGACAAACATGGTGGATAATAAAAACGAGGTTGCACAGGACACCTCGCAGGAAGAGAAAGAGGGGGAAGAAATACAGCAGTTTATTGGGATACAGCTTAACAACGAGATATACGGCATTCCTGTCGAAAAAATAAAAACGATTGTGAAACCCCTTCAGATAACAAACATTCCGGGAACGCCTCCGCATATTATGGGGTTAATGAATCTGCATGGGGAAATCCTGTGTGTTGTGGATGTAAAGGTGTTGCTCAATATGGGGAGGGCAATTCCTGGAGAGAACAGCCGGGTTGTGGTCATAAAAACGGCCGAAGGTCTTGTCGGGGTTTTTTGTGATGAAGTGATAGATATATACGACATCGTGAAGAAAAATATAGAAACCGCATTATCTACATTAAGCGCCGAAATTAGTAGTTATATCCAGGGGCAGGTACAGATTGATTGCGGATTAATGGGCATTCTGGACATGGAAGGATTGTTATTTAAACAGGAGAAATGATTATGTGGGATATCTATTGGAGTCTTGTCATACCCCTCGCCGTTATACTGGCCTTTAATGTTTCCTTATTTGTGCTGATCAAGGCAAAAGTTATTCAAAGGTTGAAACTGACGAAAAATTTGGTTGTCGTATTGCTCGTTGTAACCTTGATTCCGATTTTTTGTATTGGTTTTGTAGCCCAGAGGAAGATATCTTCTGTTATTTTTACTGACGTGTTCAATAGTCTGAGAGCCGTAGGAAAGACGCGCGCCATATTTATTAATGAAAAATTGGAAGAGGTTAAGCTCGATGCAGAAACCATTGCAAAACATTTTATAGTGATGGAGTTTTTAAGACAAGGATCAACGGATAAGGTAAATATGACCGATCCTAACTTCAATACGTTGTTAAAAAATACAGAGGGTCACATAAATCGGATGGTGTCGGCCAAGGGCTTTGAAGATATCATGCTGATTTCTGCGGAAGGGAAAATAGAGTTAACGGGCGCCAAACATACGGCAGAAGTGGGGACTGATATATCTACAGAAACATATTTTAAACAGGCCAGGGAAAAGACCTATTTTACCGACTTGTTTTACAATAAATTTGCAAATGAAAATCTTATGTATGTAGTGACGCCCTGTTTTGATTTGCAGGGAATGTTTGTAGGTTGTGTCATGATAGAAGTGGATATGAATAAGTTTTACAAAGTTCTGGAAGATCGGGAAGGTCTGGGGGAAACAGGGGAGACTTACATAGTAAATCAGGACAAACTCATGGTTTCAGAATCCAGATTCCAGGAAGATACAGTACTCAAGGTCAGGGTAGATACTATCGGAGTCAATGAGGGTTTGGCAGGTAAAAGCGGAGTCGCTGTTTATCCGGATTACAGGAACATTCCCGTGGTTGGCGCATGGTATCCAATCAAGTATACAAATTGGGTATTACTTGCGGAAATAGATAAAAAAGAAGCCTTGGCACCTCTGCGGATTAACAGAATAGTTCATATTATTCTGGTATCTGTGACGGTTGTCATGGTGGTTTTAATCGCAGTCTTTTCTGCGCATGCTACGATAATGCCAGTGCAGGAATTGACCAAAGTGGCCAGGCATGTTGGAGAAGGAAAACTGGACCTGGATGTGAAGATACAAAGCCACGACGAAATTGGTATTTTGATAACTGTATTTAACGAAATGGTAAAGAGTATGCGACTGTTGGCAAGACAGGCGGCTGTTATATCCGAGGGAGACCTGACAACAAACGTGCAGGCAAAGGGAGAACTTGCTAATGCATTTAATTATATGCTTGAAAATCTACGCTCGTTGATCAAACAATCTCAGGATTCGATTGC
>VGXX01000313.1 GCA_016873155.1 Planctomycetota bacterium
CGCCTTGCGAGAAAAATATGCAGAAGCGGATGATTGGAAACTTACCACAAAAAAAGAAACATCCCCGGCAATACAACCTGACAATACAGCACCCACCACGAAACCAGAAGAGACACCAATCAACAGATGAAACATATTTACTCCCTGTACGATTGATTATTACCATTAGGAAATTATGATACGAACAAATGAGTTTTATATTGACATTTCAAAATTGTATGTTTAAATGAGCAATGATTCGGATAAAAATCCTTTCCAATAATCATCTTTAGGGAGGTACGAACCATGCATTATAAACAAATCTTCCTCACCGTATTTACGATTACCATTGGATTAGCGCTGACAGCTTATACTGCATACGGTGCAAATCCACAGGTAACCAATGTCCTGGCATCACAGCGCACTGATGGCTCACTGTTGGTGGATATTTCTTATGACGTTTCAGATGAAGACGGCGATTCCGTTGCGATTTCCGTAAGTGTCTCAGACGATGATGGCCTTTCTTACGATGTCAATGCAACGAGTTTTATCGGTGATACCGGCGCTGGAATAACACCCGGCACAGGAAAAACTATTGTATGGGATGCAGGGACGGATATTCCCGGTGTGTATGGCACGGAATATAGAGTAAAAGTAATTGCCGACGATGGAAAGGGTGATGAAAGTACGCCAAGCTATAAAGCCAGTGTCGTCCTTGGTAAGGCGCTAAAGTATAGCGCGTTCAGCAGTAAAAATTCTACCTATAAAAGCATTTCAACAGGTGGTTCGGTGCCTCTTGGGTTAACTACCTTTGGTAAGATTGTAAATAAAATTACAAAGAGCATCTACCGTGTTTCACAGATAAAGCCAAAACAAATACCGACTGAGTTCCCAATTCCTACCGGTATACCCACGGGAATTCCTACGGGATATCCAACTGGATTCCCCACCGGTTATCCAACAGGATACCCATCTCCCACCACGTACCCAACTGGATATCCAAGCGGAGGTATCGAGGGATTTACTTACAATGGTGACGGCACTTTCACAGGTACGCCTGAAGAAGGGGTAACCGTTACACTCAGCTTTTATAAGTCTGATGGCACACAAATAACCGTTGATATGACCGATTATACAAATTATCTTGAGGGCGGGGCGCTTTATGGCGAAGACACAAGCACCTTCTTATTCCAGAGCGAAGCCACGGTAAGCGTTGAAAAGAGCTTCGCTACCGTCAATATGCATATGACTTCAGAAAAGGAGCAAATAAATGTCGGCGGTTGTCCTGAGGAGGTGAACATGTCGGGCACTGGTACCTTTGAATTCGAAAACATTGGAACCGGCGAGGCAACCAATATAACGGTAACGGTAAAAGAATGTGGTGATGACATCACGGGACATGCCGATATTTCAATAACGATCGATGGCACGGATTGCGTGATTTCTCATGATTTCGATAAGGACGGATGCCAGGGAGGACCCATTACCTGCGGAGGCGTCCAGACAGGAGAAGTAACAAGGGACGACGATGGGAATCTGTATTATTGCGAGCCTGATTGCAGCACAGGCGAAAAAACCCCTATAGATGAAAGTGTCGTCTTCGGTTCCGGTAGCTGAATTCTTCGTACTGCTTCAACTGTAATAACTATTATGAAATAAGAAATTTTTACTGCGTAATAACAGGAGGATATAAAAATGCGTATCCAGGCTAAAATATTCGGGCTGATTTTTATAATGTTCGTTACGGCAGTATTCCTGACAAAGAACACTTTTGCAGGAACAGGATTTGGCGTCTCGAATAAGTTTACTTTAAATACAGGAGGGACACCACCAACCCCGGTACCCGGTATATCACCAACCCCCACAACGGAAGCAACACCGACCGTAATCAATGTTACCGTCCGCATTAAACCCAAAGTAATCAACCTGAAAAGCAAGGGGAAGTTTACCGCCTTTGCAACGTTTACGAGTGAATACGATGTATCGGATATTGATGAAGGCACTATCGAATGTGAAGGAGCTACAGCCACGAAAACCCGCATCTTCCCCAAGAAAAATATGTTTAAATCCACATTCAAAACCAAAGATTTGAAAGACGTTTCTCCGGGCAATTCAGTGTCTTTCACGGTAACTGGCAGTCTCGTTACTGGTGGGAATTTTGAAGGTAGCACCACAGTCAAGGTGATAAGCCCGGGCAAGAAATAATAAGCATCACAGTTCCCCTTTAGAAGGGATATGTCGTCGGCAGTCGGCATAAAACTTATACTTTGTTACCAATAGCTGACTACACGACTTTTTATGCGTATGTGTTTTTAATATACTTTCACTTCGTCAATCTCGAATCGTTCGTCTCTTTTTCTAAGATAGCCCATCCGGACCGTTGGATCATGTTGAAAAATCAGGAGCCAGCGCTCTTCAAATGCCTGTTTTAATATCTTCTTCTTATTTTCCAGCGTTTCCAACGGAAACAGGT
>VGXX01000314.1 GCA_016873155.1 Planctomycetota bacterium
TCAAAATTACGCAGAGCCGTTAGCTCCGGGAAGGCGAGAAAGTCTTGCTGGGTAAAGGGCGTGGAGGCAAGAGATATAGTAATTTAACAAACAACCAGGAGAAAGGGGAGCATTCCCCATTTTTTGTAAAATCCAAGAAAGTCCTTGACTTGCTCGTTGTATTCAGCGATAATGCAAACATGAATTATCCTGGCGGTAAAGGAGGGGTATTCCAAAAGATAATCAATCGGATGCCACCCCATGAGGTATACATAGAGAGCCATTTGGGCGGGGGCGCAGTTATGCGTAACAAACGTCCGGCCAGGAGCAATATTGGTATAGAGGTTGATCCCGAAGTCGTTGCCAGGTGGGCGAACATGCCTCCCCTTGGTTTTGAATTGGTGCATAGCAGCGCAGTTGATTATCTGAAGAAGTACCGTTTCACTGGCAAAGAACTGGTATATTGCGATCCGCCGTATCTTCGCGAGACAAGGAAAAAGGATGAACGGCTCTATAGCTATGACTACAGCCGTGAAGATCACATCGAGCTATTGGAGGTATTGAAATCCCTTCCCTGTATGGTGATGCTATCTGGGTATGAATCTGCCTTATACAACGAATCGTTAAAGGGGTGGCATACCCATAGTTTTCAGTCGGCCTGTCATCATGGAGTAGCAACGGAATGGCTCTGGATGAACTATAGCGCACCCGGAGAACTGCACGATTATCGTTATGTGGGGGATACCTTTCGGGAGCGTGAACGGATAAAGAGGAAAACCAGCCGGTGGGTGTCGAGACTGCAATCCATGCCTGTTTTAGAGCGTCAGGCGTTACTCTCTGCTATCGATAGGGTCAGGGAGCAAAAGAAGTATCTTTGAGGGAGGGGTATTCCTGATTTTAGCTGTGAGAAGAAAAAGAGAGCCGTCCGAAAACTGGAGGACTTTCTTTTATGAGTTTTTAGACACACGATTGGATAAGATAGAGAAAGAGTATTCCATGGAAGATTTAGGAAAAATCTCAAAAGCGGTATTTCAGGAAAGGACAGAAATATTAGGGCGTCTGATACTTGGGTTAATCGGGAGGAAATTCGGGCATTTGCTGAATCAGGAGGATTGCGAATGCCCGCATTGCGGCAAGGGTATGCAAAGACAGGGAAACCTCTGCCGGCATATTGAGACTCTTGCTGGGGAATTTGAATTAAGCAGGCCATATTTTTATTGCCGGGAGTGCCGTTTTGGCTATTATCCGTTAGATGAAGCCCTTGGATTGTCCGAATAATATGATGTGCAAGATGTGGAGGCATGGTTGTCGAGCGAGACCGCCTATGAAACAGCCAGCGAGACCTACGAGAGGATAACGGGCATGAAGCTGAGTGAACATCACATGCATGAGGCAGCCAATGCCATAGCACAGGAAGTGGGGATTTTGGATGTCTGCCCGTCCAGAGAAGAGATTGATAAAAAGATAGAAGATATGTCCAGAGATAAATTCCGTCGTCCCATTATGATGCTTGCCCTTGATGGAGCGCACGGCCCGATGCGTCCCGAACCTTATCCCCACCCTCGCAAGGGAAAAAGGGGAGGGGGAGAGTGGAAAGAGATCAAAGGTTTTCGGTTTTATCTTGTTGACGGTAAGAATATTGTTCATGTCCTGAGTTGGCACCAGGTCTGCGATGATCACAAATTGGCACAGGACTTGGTGAAGATCAAAGAGGCCGGGCTTATTCCCGAGGAGAAGATACGCCTGGGAATCATAGGAGACGGCGCTGCTTGGATTTGGAACCGGTGCAAAGAAATATTCCCATCGGCAAAGGAGATCCTCGACTATTACCATTGTTCTGAATATGTACATGATGTGGCGAATGCCCATTACGGAAAAGAGACACCAGGGGCTCAGCAGTGGTGTGAGGCGACTTTAGCGAGAATATATTATGGGTTACCATGAAGAGGTGCCTGGTGGTCTTGGAAGGATGAAAGCAAAAACACAGGAAGTGCAGGACATCATTGACAAGTTTTCCCGCTACCTGTTAAATCATGGTGAAAAGATGGATTACGATTCCGCCAGGCGTGGAGGGTATCACATTTGCAGTGGCGCTATTGAAAGCGCCAACAAATTCATCAGCCATACAAGGCTGAAACGATCAGGGGCCTGGTGGTATATCAATAATGCCAATAATATGCTTAAGATACGATGCGCGAAATATAACGGCACCTACGATACCATTATCGAAAAATACAAGAGAGACGATCAGGAAAGAATTAAAAACAAAAAACGGAAACGCACTCTTCGCATTGTTCTTTAAGTTTTTTACAAAAAATTGGGAATACTCCCGGAGAAAGAGCTTCTCGACTCTTTTTTAGAAAAGGCTAAATCCGGTGGAGTTCTGGTAGTCAGCGAGATAAAAATCGCTTATGAGAAACTTTTTGACAAGAAGGTGCCCAAATCCACTATTTACCGG
>VGXX01000315.1 GCA_016873155.1 Planctomycetota bacterium
AAGGTTGAACCTTATCGGCCACCCGAGACGCGCCCCCCGGAAACGACTGTCCCGGAGACGAGGGTTGCTGAATCCAGACCACCTGATGTGGAAACTCAAACAGAGAGACCTCCTGTGGTAAAACCGGTGGCTCCTCCACAGGAAGAATACCGGCCACCCGTTGCACCACCGCCGGCGCCTCCTGTCATAGTCAGGCCGGTTGAGCCAAGACAGGTTGAACCTCCTCAACCACCACAGGAAATGAAATCTGCCACGAAGCTTGAAGAATACAAATCGCCGTATATAAAGGTGGACAAAAAGGATCCTGCTTATAAAAATCTTTTTACACCATTTAAAAAAATGGGTTCAACCTTGTTCCAAAGCCCGCAAAAAAAGAGCGGCGCCGTGACGAAATTGCAGAAGACATATTTTGGTAAACTGATTAAGGGTTTCTTGTACTACATTATAATTGTGCAAATCTGGCTGGGTATAGTTGCCTCTTTTTGTATATATTTTTTGAAACCAAAGGGGAATAAATTATGAAGAGATGTCCTTATTGCGCAGAAGAAATCAAGGACGAAGCGATTAAGTGTCGTTTTTGCGGTGAGTTTTTAACCCCTCAATCCGCTGATCAGGGGAAGTCAGCCGCACAGACAAAACCGGAAGCCATGCCGCAACAAAAGATGCAAACCCCGCAGGCTGAAAGGCCAAAGATCGAGACTAGGAAGCCTCAGAAAACGACGTCACCGCCTGCGGAGAAGGCAAGGAGTCCTGAAATAAAACCTGCCGCTGTAGCCTCGGAACGGACTGTCGTTGAAACGAAAGAGGCAACGGAAGAGAAAACCGTTGCCCCCCTAGAAGAACCTGCACTTGCCGCTAAAAAAAAGAAAAAAGACTGGATTTTAATAATTGCTATTATTGTCTTTGGTATTTTGTTGCTGGTAATACAGTTCAGCAAACAGCTAGGTATCGAGGGCTTTCCTTAAGGCTTATACCGATCTTGCCCGGTATTACCGGAATAATGGCATATCTTTTGACTCAGAGAGGAGCGTCGTAACAATTCGAGTTACAGCTTCCGTGTCACTTCCAACGTAACGTACCTTGTTTTCCCGGTCCAGTAAGACCATGGTAGGTATAGCCTGTATATGGTATAAACTGGGAATTGCACCCTGCCAGCGTTTCCCGTCAAAAATCTGCGGCCATCCAACCTCAAACTGCTTCACAAAACCGCGTAAATCCTCAATATCATCGTCCAGGCTGACACCAATGAATTGAACCCCTTTATCTTTGAATTTAGCGTATAATTTTTTTGCATTGGGAAATTCCTGGAGACAAGGGTCACACCATGTAGCCCAGAAATTAATGATAATAACGTTTCCTTTATATTGTGCAAGATCAAGAGGTTTCCCGTCAACGGTTGTTACATTAAAGGTCGGAGCTTCCGCGCCGATTCGCAGCGTCCCGCTCAATTCCTCGCCAAAGGAATCGGCCGCTCTGGGCTCAATCATCCGCAATTCAGCGACAACCTCTTTTGCAGTTGCCATGTTTCCTTTTCCTACCAGGGCCTTTACCTTAAAATAGAGTGTGCGCGCCTTAAAATTTCGATTTAGATTTCCATGACTCAGCACTGTATCAAAGCTTTTGATTGCTTCATCAAAATTATGCATCTCGTTATGCGCAGCGCCCATGAAAAATTTTGCTTCCAGCGCCTCTTCCGTCCCGTCATACTTTCCGATCAAAGTATTCAGATCATTCAGCGCCTCGTTATAATATTTCTTTGCATCAGCAGACTTCATTTCAGTAAGACTGCTTAAGTTTCTTCTGATAAGCTCTAACTGTTTTGCTGCAGTAGCGTCGTGTTTCAATTCCGTGGCGTGAACTGCGTATCCTGCCCAGATAAAGAAAACGGATGTGATTACGGCTAAACTTAACTGATTTCCTTTTTTCATAGTGACCGGCTCCTCGTATATACTTAAAGATACCCCTTTTAACGAAATAATATCTTAATGTCAAGTATTTCTGGTAATTGATATTCTTCGGTTGTAATACATTTGCGAAGGACAATTGAATATCCTATGGAACAAATCAAAGAGATTAATTTGTTGATAGATATTACCATGAGTTCTCCTTATAATGCAAGAGTCATTTCTTGCATTGCTGTTCTCACGCAAATAACAAACTTTCTATTGTCTGTGTTCCAAAAAGACGTGTATATTTTCATGAAGATTGGAAAAAAATTGCAAAATTTACGTTGCAAATGTATCTACGTTCGCTTTAAAATCCTAATCTATAAAAATTGTTCATTCATCAAAACCAGGAGGAGTACGGGGAAAATGATAAAAAAGACAGGGGTATCAATTCTTTCTTTTATAACGTTTATTGTGCTTTTTACCGGCAGCGTATTTGCTGATTCGCTGAAACTTGACGTAAAGGAGTA
>VGXX01000316.1 GCA_016873155.1 Planctomycetota bacterium
TTCATTGGTCACCTCCTGTCTCGTCTACATCAAAGGAACAACTGTCTTTCCATTCTTTCAGTGGAGCTTTATCAATAACTCTTCCACCCAGATTGTCGCTGTACTTAATGTATGCAATACTGCGTTCCCTGGTATTTAGTATCTCAGCGCGTAGTGCACGACGAATGTCTATAGATTCCCTACCCTTAAGGTAATAAAGACACTCACCATGGCGGGCCATCTTGTTTGCATGCTCGTAAGCAGCCTCACGGTCGTTTGCATCTTTGAGCACGCCCTGGAACTCTTTAGCGTAGTAAGTAAGACCTAACCGAAGTTTCTTATCATCGGGATAGGTAAAGTATATGTACCTTTGAATGTCATCACGGACCCCATCTTCATCCGAATCTATCCCAAGCAGTGTCTTCTTCCCTTCCTCCCCGGGATCAGGTGGGAGGTTCGCTCCCGTATCATCATCCGGTGTCGATGCGTTACAGTCATCATCAATGCCGTTCTTCTTTATCTCTGTAGCCCCCGGATTTACAGCGGCATTGGTGTCGTCACAGTCGGTATTATTGGCAACATAGCCTGAAGGTTGGCTGCATGCCTTTGTGGTAACCTGTGGGTTCCCATATCCATCGCCATCGGCATCTTCATAAAATGTAGTTTTCAGCCCCTCATCAATCTGTCCGTCGCAGTTATTGTCCACGTCATCGCATATTTCCTGAGCGTTCGGGTTTACAGCGGAGTTGTTATCATCACAATCCCCCTCGACTCTCGTAAAACCATCGCCGTCAAAGTCGACATCTCCATCTTCGGCAAGTACCTGGACGGTTAATGCTCCTCCCGGTTTGCCTTTTACGGTAACTTCAATCGTATTTATTTTGCCGTCAAGAGTCTTCTCTACTTCTACTACCTCTACATTTTGATTAAAATTGGACGAGTCGATGATGGTCTCTTCATTTAATACAATATCTGCACTGCTTACCTTCTCGTTGTCTGCTCCCTCAAGACCGCCATTGGTCACCCGTATAGTAGCGAGGCCTTTAATGCCGGGGAATGTGTCTGTCTGCGTGATGGGTGATCCGGTCTCGCGCACATAGGTGTGTTCAAAAACCGTAACTACATCTGCCGTCAGGTTTGTTGCCAGAAAAAAAAGAAGAACAATCATATTAGCGTATAAAATAAACTTTCTCATATTTTGCTCCTGTCATGAAGGTTAATGAAAACTATCGTCAGGAGAGACGCATCTTAACACAAAAGATTTTATACAATGAAATTATTAAACAATGATTAAAGTTCCTTGCTTCCTCTATGTGCCTTTTGGCCTGTTAGCACAAATGGTATTCCAAGCATGTTTTTAAAGGTAAAAAAGCTATGAAATTTTTTAACGATAAGAATACTCAACAGTTAAACCAACCTGGTGAAAATGGTCGCCGGGAGAAAAACACAAAAAGCGGATCGCAATGTACTTTATTGGAATTTTTCATGGCATTTCTGTGCAATCAAATAGTATTTCTAACAGCCTACGAAAAAGACGAACTTATTGTAGGGAATAAAAGGGGACACATTCCAATTTCTTTGACAAAAATGCAACTATTCTATAGAATTCCATCATGCCAAGGATAGCGCGAGCAGTTGCATCAGGATTCCCTCATCATGTTGTTCAAAGAGGCAACAACAGAGAAAAAGTCTTTTTAAATGATGAAGGCAAGTATTAAAGAAGAAGATATAAACAACATAAGGAATCATACAAGGAGTGGTCGTCCATTGGCAGTGAAAGTTTTATAAAGAAAATGGAGCGGAAACTTGATAGGATATTTAAATTAAGGTCACGTGGGAGGCCGAAGAAGGGGGAAAGACAATAAATGGGATGTGTCCCCAATAAAAAATAGTTGCAAAAATAGTTGTCTGTAAAATTCTGCGTCTTGCGTCTTAAGTTATGACCATGCCTAAACCATCAATACTAATCGTGGATGATGAAAAAGCCGCCCGGTACGGGATGAAGAAGCTGCTCGAAAAGGATAATTACGTCGTATTCGAGGCAAAAGACGGCGCCGATGCAATGCAAATATTAAAGACACAGCATCCTGCATTAGTATTTTTAGATATAAACATGCCTCAGCTCGATGGTATGAAAACCATGGAGATGATCAATGCGATGAAAAATCCACCCCTGGTGGTCATTGTCACTGCTTACGGCTCCGAGAAGATTGCCGTTGAAGCTATGAAAAAGGGGGCTTACGATTATATTGCAAAGCCATATGAAATTGACGAGCTTCGGATAATTGCCAAAAACGCCTTTGAAAAAATCTCTCTCCAGGAAGAAAATGCCAGGCTTCGGCTGGAAATTGGCCGTCTGGAAGGTTTGGGTGAGATCATCGGCCAAAGTGAGGCGATAAAAGAGGTCTTTGACAGGATCGAAAAAGTTGG
>VGXX01000317.1 GCA_016873155.1 Planctomycetota bacterium
AAGGCAGAGCCTCAGTTGGGTCTTCCCAGTTTATTTTTTTTACGTTAAACATCATCATGCTTCCCACTACGATGAGGGCGGGCGCAATGATGGGATAGAGGAAGTTTCCCTGAGGGGTTTGGTAGCCGCCCCCGATCATTTTTATCAGGGGATAAAATAATAAGGATAAAAGGAGCAGACAGGCTGTAAAAACGCTGGAGAGTCCCGTTCTGCCGCCGGCCTGTATGCCTGCAGAGCTTTCAATGTAGCTGCTTACGGTGGACGTGCCTAGAAGTGAGCCTGCAACAGTGCCGAGCGCATCTGCCAGCAGGAGTTGTTTTACGCGGGGAATTTTCCCGTTTTTGTAAAACCCTCCTTGCTCAGCGACACCTACGACCGTACCTACCGCATCAAAAAGGTCGAGGAAGAACAAAACAAATAAAACGGAAACAAATTCTGCTTCGAAAACCGCCTTAAGTGGATTGCATTTTAAGAACGTCGGGTCAATCGAGGGCGGCATGCTTATAATACCCTGATATTTTACCAATCCTAAAGGAATTCCCACCAACGTTGTCGCAATAATTCCGTATAAAATAGCACCCCGTATCTTTAAGGCAACCATCACCCCGATAGCCATCACACCGAACAGGGAAAGCCAGACTTCGGGGTATTTGGGATTTCCTAAACCAACCAGCGAACCCGGTGTATCAACAACTATTCCGCCGTATTCAAACCCTACCAGCGCAATGAGAAGCCCTATTCCCACGGCAATCGCATTCTTGAGTGAATCAGGTATGATGGATGTTATCAACTCGCGAACGCCGACAAATGAAAGGATAATGAACAGCATGCCCGATATGAGATTTGCACCTAAGGCAACCTGCCACGGGTAACCCATGCCGCCTGCGACAACAGGTCCGCACACAGTAAATGCAAAATAAAAATTGTGTCCCATAGCTGGCGCTTGAGCAATGGGATAGTTAGACAGAAAGGCTGTTAATAGAGTGGCCATGGCGCTGGCGATACAGGTGGCCACCATGACCGACCCAAAATCCATTCCGCAACTGGAAAGCACGGCGGGCTGGACAAAGATGATGTACGACATCGTCAGGAAGGTGGTTGTGCCTGCCACTGCTTCCGTCGTCACGGTGGTGTTGTTTTCCTTTAGTTTAAAGATTTTCTCAAGCATCATAGTTACGGGCGTTCATCTATCAGCAGTTAGGAGATAGAAAATGGATAAAATTTTCATTCTTTTATTCCGGTTTCTTGCTTCTAACTTCTTGCCTCTTGCTTCTTGCCCTTCGCCTCTTGTTTCTTGTTTCCGACTTCTTGCTTCTGATTTATTTTTACCTTATTCCAGACGGCGTCCATTTCTTCTAAGGTACATTTCTCAATATCCTTTCCCATTGATGCAAGTTCCGTCTCAACCCTTTTGAAACGGTCGACAAATTTACAGATGGTCTTGTGGAGGACGTTCTCCGTATCCAGCTTTAGGAAGCGGGAGAGGTTGACAATGGAAAATAAGAGGTCGCCGACCTCCTCTTCAATATTTTCAGGTTTATTTTCCCGGATTGCCTCTTTGACCTCTGCCAGCTCTTCATCGACCTTGGCAATCACGCCGGTAATATCCGGCCAGTCAAAACCTACTTTGGCCACTTTCTTTTGTAATTTCTGCGCCTTCTGGAGGGCGGGAAGATGTTTGGGCAGTCCGTCCACAATAAACTTCCTTTCCTCATTTCCTTTTTCCTGCTTCTTGATCTCTTCCCATTGATGGATTACCTCTTCAGGTGTGGCTGCTGTGGCGTCGCCAAAGACGTGCGGATGCCGCCGCGTCATTTTATCAAGACAGAGTGCCATCACGCCTTCGATATCAAACTCTTTCTTTTCCTTTGCAATTTGACAGTGAAAAATAATATGGAAGAAGAGGTCTGCCAGTTCTTCTTTAAGTTTATCGGGATATCCTGAATCTATTGCGTCTATGACCTCGTATGTTTCTTCTACCAAATGAGGTTTTAAGGACGCATGACTCTGCTCTTTATCCCACGGACATCCGTCCTTACTGCGCAACTTCCGCATGAGTTCAATTAAATCGTGAAATAGGGAAGTTGATTTATCTTCAGATGTATTCATAACGCAATTATCCTGTTAAAACTATTGTAACAATTTAGTTTTTTGAAAAATCCCGACAATAATAACGTTGTACGTCCTGTGATAGGGGTAGGAAAGGCTTTCGCCTCTCCTCCCTCCGAACCGTACAGGCGGGTCTCCCGCATACGGCTCTCCAGTCAGTGGTTACCCCTGCGGGATTGACTGACTAATGCTTGGGCTGTGGTTAACGTGAACAACCCAAGATTAGCAAAGTATGCATTTGGCCATCTCTGGTGGTCTGCACCTCGGCCTCTTCCTTTACCTCCCCGACGTTTTCTCA
>VGXX01000318.1 GCA_016873155.1 Planctomycetota bacterium
TTGCATGTAAGATGCGTATCATACAGTTGTGTCTTTTTCATGGTTCATACGCGCTATTTATTCATCGTCGTACTTGTAACCACAGGTGGGCTTCAGATGATAAAAATAATCACTTTCATTATAAGGGTAGAGCGAACACATGGTTGGTTTTTGGTCGTATACCTTACAGAGGGAGAGGCCGTTTTTATCGTAGGTAAGATGCTGACATTTCAGCGAAGCATGACAACAGCGGCCGCACCGCAGACAATCTCCTTTTCGATTTTTTATAGAATGGTGAATTTCCCGTTTATTGAAGACATAATAAGTCCTTCTCCATGCCTGAAACAAAAGTGCAGAACAGAAAATATCTATCCTCTGTGTTACTTGCTGAACCTTTTGCAAGACTCTAATCTTTTTTATTTCAAGCTTGTTGATAAACTCTGTCATGAGTTTTTACCCTTTTCAAAAAATTAAATAGAAAATTTTATTTACATTTCATAACAAATTTAGCTATTTCAGTCAAGATAAATGACCCCAAATCAGAAAATTGTTATCATCACCTGCCTGCGGCAATTATCGTAAAATTTTAATTCAGTTTGCAATTGACTTCAAAAATGCTTTTTGGAATAATCATTCCATGATTCAATTCAGCACAAAGGCATCCAGGTTTCTTACAATAGGCATTGTGTTATTCTGTTTCATGTGCCTTTTTTTCGCCACCAATATGGCTGCCAAGTACGAGCACCAGAAGACCGAGACCGAAATTCACCGCGGTAAAGTAAAGGAACTTGAAGAGAAGGTACATGAGTTGTCAACCGTAAATCAAGAACTCGTGCAAATGCGCTATGCGTTAGTGCAAGAAAAGGATCGATTAACAAGAGAAATCACCGCCTTGCGAGAAAAATATGCAGAAGCGGATGATTGGAAACTTACCACAAAAAAAGAAACATCCCCGGCAATACAACCTGACAATACAGCACCCACCACGAAACCAGAAGAGACACCAATCAACAAATGATAAATTGACCCAAATCTGGTATAAGGGCTCAAATTAAAATGCATCTTATGGGAGGGATAAAAAATGAAACGGTTTTTGCTTTGTTTAACACTCTTGTTGTGTATACCCAGTCTTTCTTATGCACAAGGGTTAGGCTTTGGTAAGGGCGTGGGGAGTTCGATTGGACAGGCAACGCTTGGCCTTACCAATGGGAGCAATGCGGTATCAGGCATAAAATTAACTACGGGAAACTTTTCACTGTCAGGAAAGGTCGCCGGTAAAAATAACAAACCCATTCAAGGGGTTTTAATGACCATCAGCGGCGACATCAACACGTCGGCCAGCACCGATAAGAAGGGGAAGTATGTCTTTTCGTCATTAGACAGTGGTGATTATACCATCACTCCCGCTCTGGAGGGATATACATTCACACCAAAGAGCCGGGACGTAACAATAACTACACGTAATAAGAAAAATGTTAATTTCAAAGGCAGAAAATCACTAAAAAGCTCTCATGTGAAAAATGATGCTTTGAGGCTCTTATCACCGACTTTAATCACACCCAATGCAGAAACAGTTGGTTGGCCTTATGGAGACCCGGATGCGGATGGATACTATACGATCAATGGCTATAAAATGAGACTTTATGATGACTCCGATAATGTCATCACTGATATGCCAACCAGTTATGCCTCTGTTGTAAAGATTGAGGTCAAGATGGAAGAATCCTATGCCAGCGGTTCCGTTAGCGGCTCTATCTTTGCGGATACCTCATTTTCAAATGGTGGTCTGAGCTATCCGTTAGTTTTCAATGGAACACTCGACCTGACGATGGATTCAGATGAATTCGGCACGTTAAGCGGAACGGTTGAAATACAGGACTGTACATTGGATTCCGGAACGACCTTCTTTTCATCGGGAAGTATGGATGTCGAAACAGAAGGCTCTCTTACGGCTGACGGTTTTGCTGTAACACATTCTACAAGTGGTACACTAAATGTGACCGATAGCGCCTTCCAGGGAACACTTTCCTTGACTTACGAGGTAACAGGCACTCCAACACCGGTTGGCGACACAGTCGATATGACATTAACGGTCAATGCGGACGGTACCGGGTCTTTTTCCACCGACGATCAATATGTAGGAAGTGGAACGTTTTAAAAATTTGAAGAAACAAATATTGCCGTGAAAACACCAAACCCTCCATCTGGTTGAAACTTGATGGAGGGTTTCATATTTTGCAAGATGTCTCTCCAATCTCAATATACTTTCACTTCGTCAATCTCGAATCGCTCGTCTCTTTTTCTAAGATAGCCCATCCGGACCGTTGGATCATGTTGAAAAATCAGGAGCCAGCGCTCTTCAAATGCCTGTTTTAATATCTTCTTCTTATTTTCCAGCGTTTCCAACGGAAACAGGT
>VGXX01000319.1 GCA_016873155.1 Planctomycetota bacterium
CGTGCTGTTCTGCTGTTACCACGGCATTTACCTGCTTTGCAACCTTCACTAAAATTTCCTGGTCTATAGGCTTTATGGTATGCATATTGACTACTGTAGCCTCAATTCCTTCTTTCGATAGCATATCGGCCGCAGTAAGTGAGTTAGCCACCAACGCCCCGCAGGCAACAATCGCCACGTCTTTCCCGTTTCTCAGGATATTCGCTTTCCCAATGGTATACGGCTCTTCCTTCTTTGTAATTACCGGTACCGCCGCCCTGCCCAATCGGATGTAAATAGGACCCTTATGGGCTACAGCCGCCAGAATGGCTTTCCTTGTTTCTACTGCATCACACGGTTCGACAACCGTCATGGTTGGAATCGTCTTCATCAGAGAAATGTCTTCGATGCACTGATGTGATGCCCCATCCGGTCCGACCGATACCCCGCTATGCGTGGCAACAATCTTTACGTTTAATCCACTGTAACAGATCGTATTTCTGATCTGTTCCCATGCCCGACCAGTGGCAAAGATACTGAAGCTGCTGACAAAGGCTATTTTCCCGCATGTCGCCAATCCCGCAGCCGTGTTCATCATATTGGCCTCGGCAACCCCCATATTAAAAAATCTTTCGGGGAATTTCTTGCCGAATTTGGCCGTAGTTGTGGACTTTGAAAGGTCAGCATCCAGCACCACGATGTCCTTGTTTTTCTCCCCCAGATCTACCAGCGCATCGCCGTATGCCTGGCGCGTAGCTATCATTTCAGTCATTTTTTATATTTCCATTATTTTTAACAATTCAACTCACCGCCGAGAACGCAGAGATCGCAGCGATCCCGATGGTTCAATCGTCCTCGATTGAACCTAAACTTTACTTTTTTGCGGCCTTAGCGTCGTTCGACTGAGCGCTCCCGACGAAGTCTTTGCGGTGAAATATCAAGATTTATTTCAATTCCGCCAAAGCCCGTTCCGCCTCTTCCATCGAAGGCGCCTTCCCATGCCAGTCAACCTGATTTTCCATGAAAGAGACGCCCTTTCCCTTAATTGTCTTTGCAACGATAACGGTTGGTTTACCCTTTATCTTCTCCGCCTCATCATAAGCGGTCAAAATAGCCTTACAATCGTGACCGTTAATTTCAATCACGTGCCAGCCAAAACCCCGCCATTTATCAGGAATCGGGTACGATGACATAATCTCATGAATGAATCCGTCTATTTGCAGTCCATTTTGATCAATGATGGCGCACAGGTTATCGGCCTTATAATGACTTGCCGCCATCGCCGCTTCCCACACCTGTCCTTCCGCAAGCTCTCCGTCGCCCAGCATGACGTACGTCCGGTAATCCTTTTTATCCAGCTTTGCAGCCAGGGCAATTCCCAAACCGACCGAAAGCCCCTGACCCAACGAACCGCCGGATATCTCAATACCCGGGGTTATTTTCATAGAGGGATGTCCCTGCAGGATGCTCCCAAACTGTCTGAGGGTGTCAAGCTTGTCTACACCAAAATAACCATTTTCTGCAAGTACGGCATAGAGCGCCGGGCAGGCGTGACCTTTCGACAACACAAATCTATCCCTGTCTGGCCATGCAGGCTGCTGCGGGTTGTGTCTTAATTTACTATAGAAAAGCGCAACAAGCAGGTCTACCGTTGACAACGAGCTGCCGGGATGTCCTGAACCAGCTTTGGCGAGCATACTGACAACGTGTCTCCGAATAACCTTTGCACGGTCTTCTAACGACTTAACATCCAGGCATTGCGATTTTATCATGTCTTATAAACACCCAATAAAAACAAACAGTCTACGGTTGTAACATACATAATTAATTTTTTATCAGTTGGGTCATCACTTAGTAACTTATCTCGTATTTCAGGAAATGAAAAGGGAAGGTGGGAATCTATAAATCGTGTATTGGACAATTATCACATGTTTTGAAACCACAGAAAGTTTCGGATTGCTTACCCTGAATCTCTGCACTCCACTATAAGACAGAGTGGTGGGCAGAGCCGGGATCGAACCGGCGACACCAGGATTTTCAGTCCTGTGCTCTACCAACTGAGCTATCTGCCCTTTTACGTCATTTTGTAATAACTTATACCCACAAACTTACACTAAAAACATTATAGGATTGAGGTATATATATGTCAAGATTTTTATTGCCCCCCCCCAGCGACCCGAGGCATTCTTGTGGGTTTAAGCTGGCCGATGATAGGCATGATACCCGAAGTACACAGTATTATCTTGCACACTGAAATATTCAAAACATTGTACCTTATACGATACGCAAATCAGTCCACATAGGCTTAAAGGGTTTTGGAAGGATTAACGTATGCGTCACTGACAAGTGCCACTGAATTTTAAACAAATGCCTGAAACTGATTGGCATGCCTTTAAACAATACA
>VGXX01000320.1 GCA_016873155.1 Planctomycetota bacterium
GCTATAAAATGGTTTTTAATCCTGACGCCATCGTTTATCATCTGAACCATCCAAGCACCATCAGTAGATATGCGAGGTTGAAATTCTGGCGGGGCTATTGGAGAGTTGTCGTATACAAAAGATTCCCTGACAAGATTCTGAAAGATACCTACACGCCGCAAACCTTAAAGCTGCAAATTCTTTCCTTATTTCTTCTCATTGCAGTCATTCCGTTTGCGGTCATTTCATCAAAGGGAGTGTACCCTTTGATCGTCATAGCCATTTCTTTCTGCATATTGTCGCTGTCTTTTATTGTGCTAGCCATGAGAAGAGACCCCCTCATCGGGGTATGTGCCCCTTTTTTCCTATGTATCAGGGCCGCTTCGTTAGGATTTGGGATGTTATGGGGTATTAGCCGTTCTCTGAAGACTTAAATCAGGTTCATACAATCACGTCGATACTATCTTTAGATGCATCCATATCTTTAGCTAGAGATGCGAATGTATTATAAAATTTGGTTAATGGATGAGCTGCGTTGAGTTCCTCCCTGTCAGCATTTCCATCACCATTTGCATCAATCTCTTTCAGAATGTCTTCGGTAACACCCAGTTCTTCACCACTTAAAACCTTGTCACCATCCGTGTCCTTATCTTTAATAAGATGCAGGGTAGGAATATCTATACTGCTCACTGGATAGTAGGCGTTAAGTTCTACGCTGTCTGTGTTCCCGTCACTGTTGATATCGATTTTTGTAAAGACGTCTTCAGGGACATTCAGTTCTTCTGCGCTCAAAACCTTGTCCCCATCGCTGTCTTTATCTTTTACCATATTCATCGTCATCATATTCAGATGACTTGGGTTCGGAACATTAAGGCTAGCGATTCGCGTAATGCTGTCCATTTTGACCTCACTTTTAAACAAAATTGATTTATAAACCATCCCAAAAATGCCGTTGCCAATATGCAAATTACCATGTTAGACCCCCAGGCAAAATATTTGGTTTAATAACCATCCCAAAAATGCTGTTCCTGTAAGGTATATAATCATCTTACACCTCCAATCAAAATAGTTGATTATCGGACTTGAAATGACTTATACTTATTACCTACATCATAATATCGGCATTTTCAGCAAAAACTTTAGGTAAATAATTACGAACGGTATAATAGAGAATGACCTTTTGCATCCCCAAAGCATGCTATAAAGCACGTAATTGCCTTAAAAAATCACCCCCACCCAACCGGGGGAGGTAACGTTTATCCCCCGCCCCTTGTGGGAGGGGTTAGGGGAGGGGGGAACCATTACAAAATATTAATTTATGGAAAAATATCTTGTCATTATTTTTGTTCTTTATCTTCTTGCAGTCTTTTCAGGCTATTGGCTCAAGTATCTCAATCTTTCCTATCTGAAAAAGTTCGGGGCATCAATTCCTCCCGAGTTTGAGGGGCACATAGACCAGACGTTGCTCCGTAAAACGCGTGACTACGTTATTGAAAACACAAAGTTTGAGTTTGTTTCGTCTATTTTTCATACAGCAGTCATTCTGTTTTTCCTGTTCGGCAATCTGCTCAATACATACAACTCGTGGATTGTCTCCCTGAAATTACCTTTCATTATTTCAGGACTAATCTTCTTTTTCCCCCTGCTCTATGCTGAAACATTACTGGCAGTTCCGTTCAGCCTCTACCACACCTTTAAAATAGAAAACAAGTACGGATTTACTACAACGACTCTCAGATTGTGGATAACCGATGCCATAAAATCGCTCGTAATAACTACGATCCTGCTGGCATTAGTAACATCTGCCGGACTCCTGATTATTCAGGCAAGCCCTCATTTATGGTGGTTGTGGATATGGTGTCTTTTCCTCGGTTTTAGTATTGTCATGATGTACATCTTTCCCTACATAATAGAACCTCTCTTCAACAAATTTACACCCATCGAGGATGAAACGCTCAGGGAAGGCATTCACAAACTCATGCAAAAGGTGGGTATACAGGTAAAGAGGGTTTTTAAGATGGATGCCTCTAAGAGAACTAAACACACGAATGCCTATTTTACCGGTATTGGAAAGGTGAAAAGGATAATCCTTTATGATACCCTTCTTGAGAAGATGGACAACGACGAAATTCTGTCAGTCCTTGCACACGAGGCGGGACACTGGAAAAAGCGGCATCTCTTAAAACATCTCATTGTCTCTGAGCTTATCGCATTGATTGCACTGTATCTGTCATTTCAGATATTTCAAGGCGATTCCCTCATTCATCTCTTCCATTTGAAAGAGAGCACCTTCTTTGCGAAGGTAATTCTTGTAGGTTTTATCGGCTCTATAGTTGCCTTCCCTTTTACTCCCATTTTCAACTATTTTTCCAGAAGGCATGAAATCGAAGCCGACCGCTTT
>VGXX01000321.1 GCA_016873155.1 Planctomycetota bacterium
GAACGCAGTATTGCATACATTAAGTACAGCGACAATCTGGGTGGAAGAGTTATTGATAAAGCTCCACTGAAAGAATGGAAAGACAGTTGTTCCTTTGATGTAGACGAGACAGGAGGTGACCAATGAACATCCGATGGATGTCTAACATAGTACTTCTTGTTGCCTTTCTTGCTATGTCAAGTGTTGCTTATAGTGAGGGTGAGCAACAATGCCAACCGGAGGTTATTTTATTGGGGACACATCCCATTTATTATCTTTCCCCCTTCTTCGGCCTCCCTCGTGACCTTAATTTAAATATCCTATCAAGTTTCCGCTCCATTTTCTTTATAAAACTTTCACTGCCAATGGGACGACCACTTTGTCAAAGAAATTGGGATGTGTCCCCTTTTATTCCCGATACACGGAAAATGTCGGTGAAAAACAACCCCCTCGCCCCCTTTATTAAGGGGGATTTCCTCAAGTCCCCCTTACCAAAGGGGGAAATAGGGGGTTGTGTTTTTTCTTTGGATGAGAATTATTTACAACCCCCTTTATCCCCCTTTTCGTTCGACCGATTCCTCGACTCCGCTCGGAATGACGTCATGCTGAGCGAAGTCGAAGCATGACGACGAAGTCTAAGGTGAATTTTTCGTTCCATGTTTCTCAAGTCGGCATTAATACGGGTTCGCTTAAAGGAAAATTTATGATAAATACAGCGCCATTACCGTTGCTCTCGACATGGATGGTAGCATCCATATCTTCCAGCTTCTTTTTTACAATGGAGAGACCCAACCCCGTACCTGTTTGCTTTGTCGTGTAAAAAGGCTCAAATATTTTCTGGAATGATTCTTGTGGGATACCAGGGCCTGTATCGGCAATGGTAACCTGAATTGCATGGTTATTATGCAAGTAATGGGCATCAATAGATATCTTTCCACCCGTGGGCATTGCCTGGATGGCATTATGGAGCAAATTAAAGAATACCTCTTTCATGGCGCCCTCATCTGTGGCGAGCGCCGGCAAGTCATTGGGAATTTGACAATGGGTTATGATGTTGTTTTGTTTTGCCTCGTGATTGAGTACGACGAGGGTCGAATGAATAACGTCTCCTATCCTGACATTGGCTTTCACTTCGCTGCTCGGCTTTGCAAATTGTAACAATTGATTGACGACCTTGGTCAGTCGGTCGATTTCGTTCACAATAATAGCCAGGTCTTCTTGTAACGGATCATTTTTCCTTAAATCTTCACGCATAACCTGAACGATTGTTTTTATGGAACTCAATGGATTTTTTACCTCATGCGCTACGCTTGTGGAGAGGCGTCCAAGACTGGATAGTTTTTCATTTTCATACATCTTTCGTTCAAGCTGGAGCTTTTCCTCGATAATCTTTGATTTTTCGACCGCAGACCCAATTTCGTTTGCGATGATCATGAGTTGATCGAGATTGTCAGAGGCAATCGGTAATCCTCTCCGCGCCCGTCCAAGGCTTAAAATGCCGGTGAGTTTACGGTTGACAAATATCGGAAATATGAAGACGGCGTCGAGCAGTCTCATTTCGTTGATGATAGATACATCCTTTACCTCGTGTCGGTTTAGCACAACAAACTCCCCATTGGCAAAGAACCGGATAATATGCTGTATATTTTGCTGGGTTATGGGTTCGTATTTTTTATCACCGATAATTTGAACCCGTTCACTCCCCTTTTCGGAGAAAGGGACAGGCTTGAAAAGGAGGAGGCTGGTGGATTTAACGGCTGTGGCTTTTTTGACGGATTCTACCACATATTCGAGCAGTTTTGTGAAGTTAACGAGCGGGTCTGTGCTGATAACGTGACTCAATTCGTTCAGCAGATACTCACTGTCCCCCGTGCGGAAAAATATCAATTTTCTGAAGAGTCTCTGTATCTTTTCCCTGAGCGTGGGAAACCAGAATACAAGGCTGATGACAAAGACAGACTCCAGTATCTTTGAATTTACAAAGTAGTGATGTTCGAGGGTTTTTGCCAATTTCTTGATTCCGAAATAATAGAGACAAATCAGGATAAGGGTAAGGAATGAATAAAAGACGCTCCGGCGGAGCACAAATTCCATGTAGTTATACCGGTAAACATAATAGGAGAAAATGATACTGGGGAAGATTGAGGACAACATGGAGACTAATACAAGATAGTCACCAACAAAGGTAATCTTATTTCCTCTCAGGAGAAAGGTAAAGCCTATCAAGGCTGCGATAGAAATTACCACCCAGTAAATAGCAAGGTGGAATTTTCTTTCTTCCTTTTCTTCCACAGTTCTTGCAAGCCATCGGGAAATGGCTGCTGCAATAAAGAGCGAGGTTATCAACCACACTACAAAAGGTTTGATATAAGGCGTTGC
>VGXX01000322.1 GCA_016873155.1 Planctomycetota bacterium
ATGCAATATTATTTACAGAACGATATACTAGTTAATAAGAATGAAAATGATACTTACATAAACCATTTCAATACATTTTCTTTCTTGACGTTAAGTTGCCATATCTGTAATCCCACGTGAGTAATTCGAACTACTTTACCCATTCGTTTGACCCTGGTATTGAATTCTGTATACCGCAGGAAACGCATTGTGAAACATGACTGATACAGAAGGGGAATGATATCTTCATCCTTAATTCCCTCATGACCAGCTTCATTACCAACTTTGTGAATGCGGATACCACAGCTACGGAAAACAGGATTCAAATTTTAAACAAATTCTTTATACTGCAATTTTTTAGAGAAGACTCAAAAATTAAAATTCCTCAAACATCCTTACTTATATACCAACTTTTATGGTCTGGCTTACCAAGTAATGTTTTATCATAAAGTTTATATCCAAAACCATTCCCAAAGAGGAATTTTCTGGCGATAATTTCCGGTTTTGTGTCCCTGCTCCTGATCATGGACATGTTATAACTTCTGGTTTTCTTATTGTGAACGTCTGTCATGAATTTTCCACCAATAATCAGGCTTTTTTATTTCCAGTCTCTTATTCCTGAATAAATCCAATACGCTTGCGTTGAGGTGGTCGCAATTTGCGACCTCAAGTTTATCACAATAAGCCTTTATCCTCAAAACCCAAAATCTGCCTGAGGGTTTTCTTTCCTGATAATTTCTTTAATCAGGTTTACAAACTTAACTGCTGTGTCAAATGCATTATCCGCCTCTGTCCTGGAAATGGAGATGTCAATCTCATAGGTGAAGATATTCCGCTTCCTCCTCATCCTGTCAAATAGTTCAACTATTTCCTTAAACTCCTTGCCTAAAAATTGGAACATGAAATCTACGACTGTTTTGTGCTGGTATCCATCAGAGGGGCGAAATCCTTTTAAGAGCATAAATGCCCGTGCCGAACGGAGCATTGCAAGATACGCTACCGCATAGGCTATCCCTTCATCAATCGTTAAATTGGCTTTTGCCGTCTGCAAGTCTTTTTGAGCGCGTAGAATTAATTTTTCTGCCGACTTTACGTCAGACCGCTGCTCTTTTATCAGTCCCTTCCCCAAATAGTCTTCTATAAATTTCTTATAGGTCATCTTCGCTGCCCACAATAAATATCTTTGGGTTTTCAAGAAGGTCGGTTATAAACGAATCCTTTTCTTTCACCTTCTTATTGAACTCATCTGTTGTAAATATGCTGTAATTTATCTCTCTTTTTAAAACTTCTTCAAGTCTTCTCATCTCTCTTAATAGACGAGAGTCGTCAACCTTGCCCATAATAAACAAATCAATGTCACTCTTGGAAACCTCTTCCTTTTTTGCAAAAGAACCGTAAATAAACGCACCCTCAATGCCTTTAATCTTGCCTAAAGTCTCTTTAAGCAATCCCTGAATGCCTATAGTCTTAAATACAATACTTTTTAATTCCTCAAATAAAGGATATGACTTATTAAGGGAATAGTAAACCAAATTGCCTTTTTTAGATGATACAAAAATTCCGGTATCTTCCAGATGGGTTAGTTCCTTGCGGATCATGCTGACAGGAATATTAAGGTTACGCTCCAATTCCCTTAAGTAATATTCATTGTCAGGGTTGGTAAAGTAGAGTCTGAACAACTCTTTCCGCGTCCTTGATTTGAATATCTTTGCAATGTCCATAACTGTAATATTTTTATGTTACAATCGTAATATATTTATATTACATGTTCAACCAGTTTATATCAACCCCATTTCCTCAAAACTAAAAAAACCATGCTACTTTTCTTTTTCGGTCAGTTGCAACATAAAATCTTCCGGAAAACGATCCCGGTTTCGTTTTACCTGTTCATTAAGCCGCTTTGTAGTTACCCCATAAATATCTGCCAAATCAGCATCTATCATCACTTTATGCCCCCGAATCAAAAGAATGCGCCGTTCAATTGCCTCCAATGGAATAATATCTGTCATTATTATCCTCCACTTAAAATCACAGTCTGTGACTTCAAGTTCTTGTCAACCATTTTTCCTTAAAACAAAATCCATTTTCAAAAAGGAATTTCCTGACGATGATTTCCGGTTTCCCGCCTGCAGGTCGGACAGGTGTGTCCTTGCTCCTGATCATGGACATATTATAACTTCTTGTTTTCTTATTGTGAACGTCTGTCATGAATTTTGACACTTGTTTCAAAAAATCTCATTGCTGTCCAAATTAGCAGAGAAGTCCAAGCATACCCATGGAATTTATTGGTATTTTGGACAAGTATTAGCTGTTTTAAAAACCAGGTTTACCATAGATGCTGTCCGAATTACGTGAAATGGAGG
>VGXX01000323.1 GCA_016873155.1 Planctomycetota bacterium
TATTGTTTGACATTAACCATTTTACTCCTTCGTTTCGCCGCTATTGCCATAACCGACTCCTTCCTGAACCATTTAAAAAACTACTTCGTATTCTGATATTTTCCCAAATCTTACCTTATACAACGTGCAAACGCAACAAAAGAACAACCATTAAGATTCATTTATCCTTATATCCTTAACAATCGTTTTGATTTCATACAAACGAGACGCAAGGGTAGCGGTTTTTGTAGAAATGTCCCTTGTGGCGTCGAAGCAAATAATCTACATAATAGGCATCGTAATTTCCGGGAATCAAAAATGCAGATGCAATCGAGGCGTTATCATACTCGTTTACTAATTTCCTGACGAACTGCGGACTGACCGAATCGGAGTGTATGAAGTCTCTTATGGCATCCTTCTCATCCTCGGTTAAGTCAATTCCTTTTTTCCTGAATCCGCTTACCACGTCATTAAATCCAGCCATGATCTCCTGTCCTTCGCTTTCGTTAAAATAGACGCCGATTCCGTCATTGGCGTTCATTATCTGCGGTGGGAGGGAGATTTTTGCCCATGGATTTTGCAAATTATGCTTTTTCACGACCTCGGCAACTTCTTCTTTGGGTTGAGACTCATACAATAATCTGTATTCTTTCTGCATATTGGCAGACATGGAAAGGCCATCCGGGTAAATGACAAAATCACTGCCATGATATTTTACAAAGTCATGGTACTGTATTTTTACCCTTTCTCTTGCCTTTTCAGCCAGTTGCTCACAATAGCGGTAAGCCACCCTTGCCGATGTTTGCAGAAAAGTATTTTTCAACTGTGGAAGAACTTCATCGGTTATATGGTATAGTTTCTGCTCGCCAGACCAGTACCATTCATCATTCCACGATACAAGACTGCCTAATTCCCAATATCGTCTGATATCTCGTGTTGCGATTTAATCCTGTATTTTTTAATCTTTCTCCATAGTGTCGTTGTGGATATCCCAAGCACTTGAGAAACCTTTGTTTGATTGCCACCGTATTTGTTCAGCGCCTCAATAATGGCGTTTTTTTCCTGTTCCGCCAGGGTAGTAACAATAAACGATTTCTTTCTCTCCTCATCTAACGGATTCCTGGAAAGCGTCGCAAATTTCTCCACGGGAACCGGAAACGGAAGTTCATCAACATTTATTATTTCGCTTTTAGACAATGCAACAGCTCTTTCTATCATATTCTGCAGTTCCCTGATGTTACCGGGCCAATCGTAATTCATAAATGCGTACATCGTCTCTTCGGAGAACACCCTTTTGCCCTTTTTAAATTTTTCTAAAATTTTCTCTAAAAAATACTCCACTAAAAGCGGAATATCATCCCTCCGTTCCCTTAAAGGAGGAATATGAATACGTATTACATTGATCCGATAAAACAGATCTTTTCTGAATCTTCCCGATTCTACGGCTTTTTCCAAATTTTCATTCGTAGCGGCAATTATCCTCGTATCCACAAATATCGATTTATTTCCACCGACAGGGCGGATTTCTCCATCCTGCAGAAATCGCAAGAGTTTTACCTGCGTAGAAGGCAACGTCTCCCCGATCTCGTCCAATAAAATTGTCCCCTTTTGTGCCTGCTGAAACAACCCCATTTTATCTCTGATAGCTCCGGTAAAAGCCCCTTTCACGTGTCCAAACAGTTCGCTTTCCTGTAAGTTTTCAGGCAACGCACCGCAGTTAATTACTACAAACGGGCCGTCTTTCCGAGGGCTATTGTAATGAACTGCCCTGGCAATCAATTCTTTCCCTGTCCCGCTCTCGCCAGTTACAAGAACCGTGCTCTCCGTACGGCACACATGTGAAGTGATTTTTAGCACCTCTAACATCGCATTTGAATTGCCCACAATACCCTCAAATTTATATTTATCCCTGATTTCTCCTTCAAGATATCTGACCCTGTCTTTCAGTCTTTTCTTTTCAAGCGCCTTTTTTGCAACCTTCAGGATTTCCTGGTGACGGAAAGGTTTGGTTACATAATCATACGCACCATCCCGGATCGCCTGAACAGCCGTGCTGATGGTACCGTAGGCCGTAATGAGCACCACCTCAGTGGATGAATTTGCATTCTTCACTGCCTTGAGCACTTCCAGACCATCCACCTTTTTCATCTTCAGGTCTGTAACAACCAGGTCATAAACAGTATTGCCATTCAACCTCTGAATAGCCTCTTCCCCGCTAGCAACACCCTCAACCTGATACCCCTCGTCCTTAAATGCAATCACGAGAGATTCTCTCATGGCATCCTGATCTTCCACAACAAGAATTTTACCGTCTTCCATATTCCCGATTATCCCACTAAAAGGTTATTCTAAACTGCTAA
>VGXX01000324.1 GCA_016873155.1 Planctomycetota bacterium
GGGATGCCCCGCATAAAGGTTGCAGCCACAAAACCGCTGATATCCCCCACTACACCGCCGCCAAGGGCAACAATAAGGGAATTCCTGTCCAGTTTATGATCAAAACAGGCATCGTAGAGGATACATGCCGTTTCCAGTGTTTTTTGTTCTTCGCCGGGTTGTAATGAGACAAGCCTGACATCGAACTTATTTTTCCGAAGGCTTTCAGATATAATGCTGCCGTATACCTTTTCGATATTTTTGTCAGTAATTAAAAGGGTTTTGCAGGGGGACTTCTCTTTGACTAAGGAATCTCCGATTTTTTCAAGGAGGCCTTTATCAATGTGAATATTGTAACTGTTAGCGGACAGATTGACTCGTATCGTTTTCATAATTTTAAATATTTACCACAGATTTCACCGATTTCACAGAAAAATCTAAATAAATGGAAATTTGTCTAATATTCTTGATAAAAATATAATATAGCAATTCCAACATAGTTGCTGTCTGGTTTCTTTAAGTATTGGATTTGATTATTACTATGACATATTTGTGTGATGCTTTAAATGGTTGTTGCTTCCGGTATGAAAATTGATTTTAGAATGGTATTAAATTAGGTTGCCTTTTGCAGCGATTTTTATCCCCCTTTTTTAAAGAGGAACTACAAAAGACGGAAGTTTCTTAACAGTAAATTCATTGTCAGGGATTTTTTTGGTAAAAAAATGCTTTCATCTCCGCAATTTCTGAAACAGGAAACTATGCTGCGTGTGCTGTACTCGCTCGTGCCGGTTGCGATGACAGCGGTCTATTTTTTTGGCTGGTATGTCATGGGCATTATAGCCGTTTCGATGGCATTTGCTTTCTTGACAGAATGGCTCATGGCTTCTCAGCGGAAAGGGAAAATAAGTTATGCATGTTTTGTTAGCGCCGGGATATATGCCCTTTCCCTTCCACCAACCACGCCGTTATGGATAGTTGCCGTTGGTGTTATCATTGCTGTCTTATTTGGAAAAGAGATGTTTGGCGGATTCGGGAAAAATGTATTTAATCCGGCTATTGTTGGGCGCGCCTTCGTTTTTGTGTGTTTTCCCATCGAGTTAACAGGCAAATTTATACCTGTATTTACCGGATTTCCAGGCGGGTTCGGCCATTGGAGTATAACAGGTTTAGGACAACCTCCTCACTATATTGCTGAAGCAGGACTGAAAATTATTGACGCAGTAACATCGGCCACTCCCATGTGGGCGCACCGGAATTATGGCTATGATAGTTCAATTCTTTCCCTCTTTCTTGGCAATATAGGAACCGTCTTTCAATACGAAGGCCAAAAAATGATCCTGGGCGCCGGTTCGATGGGGGAGGTTTCTGCGCTGGTAATAATGTGTTCCTGCGCTTATTTATTATGGACCAAAACGGCAAACTGGCGCTTAACCGTATCAACATTGTTAGGCGCCTTAATCTCTTCCATTGTTTTCAGATATGCTTTCGGAATCAAAACTGTCCCCATGCCGCTCTTTACCATGTTTTCCGGCGCCCTCTTTTATGCGGCTGTCTTTATGGTTACCGACCCGATCAGCGCGCCCAGAGTCACCCTCTCTCAATGGATATATGGTTTCTTTATTGGCACCATGATTGTTGTTTTCCGTTGCAAAGGCATTTTTTCCGGCGGCGCTGCATTTTCTATTCTGCTGGGCAATATACTTGCTCCATCTCTTGATCTATGGATTAATCGCATTAAAAGTCATGGAAAAGAAACTGCATCAAAAAGCGAGGAGGTTGCATCATCATGACGAAAACCTCCCCAACGTATATTCTTGGTTTTATGATTGCTGTGTGTATGGTATTTGGCACGGCTATCTCTTCTGTGCATTATGCGACACTCGATACGCTCAGGAAGAACGAAAAATTGCATAAGAACAGGAGCATATGCCGCGTATTTAATCTTTCTGTTGCCGGAGCGTCAGCTGATGCCTTTCAAAAGGCAATAGATGACAACATTAGCTATGAGCAGATAGCCTATCAGGACCGTACATGGGACGTATACAAACAAAAGAACTCAGGCAATATTGGCTTTGTCTTCAGCGGCACAGGGTTCTGGGACCGTATTACGGGTATTATGGTACTTGCACCGGATCTGTCGAAAGTGATGAATATTCAATTTCTCGACCAAAAAGAAACACCCGGTTTGGGTGCACGCATTGAAGAAGGGTGGTTTGTGGATCAATTCAAAGGCGTTCCCATTGCTTGGGATCAACCGGTTGACAAACGCATTATCGTGGGTCAGGCGCCGAATCCCGCTGCAAAAAACCGGGTAGATGCCATTACAGGAGCTACGCAGACTTCCC
>VGXX01000325.1 GCA_016873155.1 Planctomycetota bacterium
TTAGGCATTGCGGTGGATGAAATCAAGATAGCCGATAAATATTTGAAAAATACCCAAACCGAACTGCATGAAGAAATACTCCCAAACAAAACTCATGCTCACGAGCAAAAGAGCGCTATCCCACTTTCAAAACCTTTATTAACAGCCTCTCATTATATTCACACACATTGGTTTAAAAGTTATAATTCCACCATCGTCACGCTGATTTTTCTCGCTGTGAGTTTTATTATCATGCACGCTGCAAACGGCGGACTTACACTCACACATGGTTTCCTTACCTCGGAATTGGGCCAAAGACTCATTTATGATTTGCGGAATCAACTCTATGGCCACATCCAGCGGCTTCCCCTCACCTACTTTGAAAATAATAAAACCGGCGACATTATGAGCCGCCTCATGAATGACGTCAATTCACTCGAGCAGGCGATTGTCGGCCCGATTATTACCTTTATTACCGACATGTTCAAATTTGGCTGGATAATCTATTTTTGCATAAAACTCGACTGGCAGCTTACCTGTATCGCACTCATCGTTTGTCCCTTTATCTCACTCTGCACCTATAACTTTGGGAAAAGGATCAGAAGAGTCTTTCGCTCTTTGAGGGACAAGACAGGAGAGCTTAATTCCCTGATTCAGGATAATATCTCAGGTATCAAGGTTATTGCGGGATTCGCAAAAGAAGCTGAAGAATTGGAACGGTTTCAGAAGAAAAACTACGAAAACTATAGCCTCTACGTTCGGATATTGCAACTGGTTTCCACCTTACGACCCATTGTCGACCTGATCACCGAAATTGGGGCAGTGGTCGTTATCTGTTTAGGGGGATATAAGGTATTACAAGGACAACTTTCCGCAGGTACCTTTGTGATATTCTTTCCTTATCTCCAGATGATGTACGGCCCTATTACCGGCTTAACCCGCTTTTACAACCAGGTACAACGCGCCATTGCTTCAACCGAACGAGTCTTTGAAATATTAGACACCCCAAGCGATTTAAAGGACACTCCCAATGCCATTGATTTACCGCCGGTACATGGAACTGTGGAATTCAGGCACGTCAACTTCATGTATAACCAGGACATGGAAGTCCTAACGGACATTAATATAACTGCACGGCCAGGCCAGATGATTGCCCTGGTTGGTCCCAGCGGCAGTGGAAAAACCACCCTGACAAAACTAATCCCACGATTTTATGACCCCACAAAGGGGGATATCTATATTGACGGTTATAATATCAAACATGTCAAACTCCACTCCCTCCGCAGGCAAATGGCCATGGTGCTGCAGGAACCCTTCCTCTTTAATGACACTATAAAGGTAAACATTGCTTATGCCCAATCTGACGCATCGGATAAAGAGATTGAAGACGCCGCCCATGCTGCCAATGCGCATGATTTTATCGCAGCGTTGCCGAATGGATACGACTCCCTAATAGGAGAACGCGGTGTAAAGCTCTCCGGAGGGCAGAAACAACGTATTGCCATTGCCCGCGCTATCCTTGCCAACCCACGCATCCTCATCCTGGATGAAGCCACCTCATCTGTGGATACAGAAACAGAACAACTCATCCAGAACGCCATCTATCGGCTGGTAAAAGACCGCACTACTTTTGTCATTGCGCATCGGTTGTCAACCATATTACATGCGGATTTGATCGTAGTGCTGGATAAGGGGCGAATTGTAGAAACCGGACTCCATCATGAACTTCTTGCAAACGGAGGGCTATATAAAAAACTCTTTGAGATGCAGTTCAATACCCAGGAAAAGACAAAACCAGAAATTTTTGGGACAGAAGTTGAAAAGGCAGAAGCCTCTGTTCCGCAGGAACAAATTATTGATTTGAATGAGTCGACACAACACACCCGGTGGTCATAATAAACCTACGAATGAAAGAGGCAAATATTCTTTTTCTATTTAATATACCTGCTATCTTTTTGTCACCTTCCAAAAGATAAAGCGCTATGTTAGTGTCTATCAAGATGTTCCCATTCATCCCTGATATCCTTTTGATATTTTACAGGTTTTATTTTCCATTTAATAACACCACAATGTTTGTAGGCATCGAATAATCGTCTTTTTTCGACATCCTGTACCTTTTTTTTATTATCTTTGTCTAAAGATTCCTTAATAACAATTAACCCCATTTTTATCCCTCAATTTCAATTTATACGAAGTACAAAGAAGAAAAGCCCATAACAAAAAATACAAGCATTCTACTTTTCATCGATTTACCTTTAAAAATATAGCGAAATACTGTTTTATAATCAATACAATTTGATCGATGGATTCGCTTCGCCCTT
>VGXX01000326.1 GCA_016873155.1 Planctomycetota bacterium
TAGACGGTGAAGTACATTCTTTCAATTGTTATAAAGATTACAGCGAATTGGACGCGCTTGTTGCTTATGCCAATACGGAGGAACAGGCAATGGAGTTGGCAACCATGTATGAGCACGGAGAGATTGATATGAGTGCTTTTCGTTGCGAGAAATGTGGTGGAACTCATGAGGTGTTACAGGAAAGCGGGGAATAGCTCGAGGGTTTAGAAAATTTGTATGGCTTTGGCAATCATAGTTGAGTAGGGTGGATTAAGCGAAGCGAATCCACCAATCTTATTGTATGAAAAAAGAAGGTGGATTTGGCGTAAAAGACGACGCCTTAATCGCTCGACTGAACGCTCACGACGAAGTCCACCCTACCCAACTGAAATTGCGGTGAAGATTGCGCGATTTTCTCTATTGGTTAGCATTTTGATATATGGTGAAATTGAAAATATCGTTTCTCGTTGCCATATTACTGGTCTGCAATCATTGCCTTGCCAATGACCCAAACCTTAAAGATACCATGGATTGGTTGAAGAAAACCATACCTCAGTACACTGTGGAAGACCGCAGCGATGATTTCAATCGTTTCTTCAAGGAAGATACTGAATATGCTCCCGCAACTTCTCCATCATTCTGGGAGTTATCGTATGATGCAGAAAATTTGTGCAAGGTTACAGTGACACTTAAAGACATGAGGAAATATGATTTTACTCTTGCTGACGTGGTGAGTATATTTCCCAAACAACGTGGCGAATATATAAAACTCGTTATGTTTTATAGATTGTTCAATATTCGCAATGTTTCCAGAGCTTCTTTTTCATCCAATATCTGAATGGCGTAACCGGCATGGACGATCACATAATCCCCAATTTTTGCATTTTCTAACAGGAGAAGTCCAATCTCTCGTTGCAGGCTACCGAGCTCGGCTATGCCCTTGGTTCCTTCAATTTTAATGAGTTTCATGGGAACGGCTAAACACATGTCTTTAACCTTTCACCGGCAATAACGGCCTGGCCTAATGATATACCGCCGTCGTTGCAGGGGACTTTTTGGTGAGTATATACTTTAAAGCCATTTGACGTAAGCTTATTTATAGTACGACTCATGAGAAAATTATTCTGGAATACGCCGCCTGACAGTACAACATCGTTAATACCTTTACTGCCCCGGAGCATTATACATACCTGATATACCATGTCCACTATGGAATTATGAAATCTTGCTGAAATTATGGGACTTGCAACCTTACGTTGCACATCTGCTATTATGTGTTTTATAATAGGCTGCCACTGAATGATAAAGGGAACGCTGCAGCGTGCCCCTGCTAAGACGTCAATATCGAATGGATAATGTTCTATAATGTGCTCATCTGCGATTGATTCGAGTTTTATTGCAGACTGTCCTTCATAGTTGACAGAATGCTGCAAATCAAGTAAAGAAGCTATACCGTCGAATAACCTGCCCATACTTGATGTCAGGGGACAATGAATGCGCTGTGAAAGCATTTTAAGAAGAACTTTTATTTTCGGATGGTCTAATGTAGTCTTGGTTTCTCCAGCAAAATGAGGGGTGAGAGGCGTAATAATCGAAGGAATATCATTGCCATATATCTGATAAAGATAAGAAATTGCCATCCGCCACGGCTCTTTTATTGCCTGTTCCCCTCCGGGCATAGACACGTAATCAAGGTGACCAGCCCGTTCATATTCAGAAAAGTCTGCAATAAGAAATTCACCGCCCCAGAATTTGCCGTCGTCTCCATAACCCAAACCATCAAATGCAACACCAATCACCTTGTGGTGAATGTCATTTTCTGCCATACAGCTTACAATATGGGCGTGATGATGTTGTACTCCTATTTTAATCAGATCATCTCTCTGCACAAGGGCGTATTTGGTGGAAAGGTATTCTGGATGAAGGTCGTATGCTATCGCCTCCGGTTCAATGGAAAACAGTCTTTTATAATGCTCAATAGCCGTCTCATACGAATTCGTGGTCTCGGCATTTTCCAAATCTCCTATATGATGACTTAAAAAAGCATGATTCCCACGTGCCAGGCAGAATGTGTTTTTAAGAAATGCCCCACATGCGAGGACAGGTTTTGGAAAGGCGTATTGCAGCCTTACCGGGGATGGCGCATATCCCCTCGACCTGCGGATAATCGTCTCTTTGTCTTCAACCACTTTTACGACCGAGTCATCGCACCGCATAAAGATATCCCGGTCATGTACGAGAAAATAGTCTGCAATGCCTTTGAGTCTTTCCAAGGCTTCGGAGTCT
>VGXX01000327.1 GCA_016873155.1 Planctomycetota bacterium
CCATAGTTCTTAAGTAAAGAAGTCTTAAAAGAGGATAATTGTCGTGTCTGAATGGATTCATATAGAAAAAGACCAGAAGCATATTGCCAGGGAAAAGCGGAAGGCCCAGGAGACGAGGAAATCTCAGTGGTGGAAGAACAAAATTTCCCAGGGGATATGCTATTATTGTCAGGCAAAATTCCTCCCCGACGAACTTACCATGGACCATGTGGTGCCTCTATCAAGGGGAGGCAGAAGTACAAAGGGGAATATCGTCCCGTGTTGTAAGGCGTGTAATAATAAGAAAAAACTTTAACCCCGGCAGAAATCGCATTAAACAAATTGAAGGAACACGATACAGCGGAACATTTTGAGAAATAAAGCGCTGCCTTTATGCCAGATGTCCCTGTCAGTAAAAACAAGGTGTGTCCACCTCCACCCATTTTACGATTTTTGCTTTATTTCAATTAGGTTGCCGGAAAAATCCTTGAGAAAGTACACGGTCTTATCCTTATGTTTCCCAATAATAAGATCAACATGAGACCTCTGTGCCTTTTCTGTGACCTCTGAGAAATTATCCAGCATGATACCGAAATGAGTGAAATTGGGGTTGGCATGTTGAAAATCAGATATGAATACCTCAATCTTTATCCCGGGCTTTTCAAAAACTAACACTTTTATCTCTTGAGAAAGAGAAAACAATTGCTCTGAAAGTTCCGGAGGTAAGAGAATTTCTCTTGTCTTTTCAAGACCTAAAAAATCCTGATAAAACCGTATCGCCTGTTCGGCGCTCTTATTTGTAACACCAAGGTGATTTAATTCCATGCCATAGTTTAGCGATTAATTGTCCGATATGCAAGCATAAGGTATCAGTTCTGCCCCCTATTTGTTCCCGTCATCCCAACCAATATCCTCAAGGAAATCGTCATAGCTTCCCAAATAAAGCTGTGCATTTTCTTCGTTGAAAATGATCAACTTTGTGGCGATGTCACGCAGGATCATTTCGCTATGCGTAACAATGATGACCGCCCCTTCGTATTCGTCAAGCTGTTCGGTGAGTTCCTCTATTGATTCCATGTCGAGGTGGTTCGTAGGTTCGTCGAGGAGCAGGAGGTTCGTCGGGTTGGCCAATATCTTGCCCAGCAACACGCGACTCCGTTCGCCGCCGGAAAGCACCTTGATTTTCTTTTCCACCGTATCGCCGGGAAACATCATCGCACCGGCGAGACTGCGAAGTCGCTGGTTATTGAGCGACGGGTTTGCACTGCTCAACTCATCCAAAACGTTACATTCAAGTTTGAGCCGTTGAATGTTCGTCTGCCCGAAGTGGCCTATTTTTGTAGCAGGGTGAGTGGTCAGTCCGCCGGTGTTCGGTTTCAGCTCGCCGGCGAGAAGGTTCAGCAGCGTCGATTTCCCCTTACCGTTTTTCCCAATGATGGCGATGCGGTCCTGCGCCTCCACCGTAAATGTCAGATTCTTGAACAACGCATTATGCAGATTGCCGTCATAGGAGAACGATAGATTGCGCGCTTCCATCACGACTTTTCCCGGGCACTTTACGTAATTGAAACGGAACGCCAGCATCGCCTCATGATCAAGCTTTTCGATACGCTCCATCTTGTCCAGCAACTTCAGGCGCGACTGGGCGCGGCCAGCCGTGCTGGCGCGCGCCATATTGCGCGCCACAAACTCTTCGATCTCCTTTATCCGCTTCTCCTGGTTGACGCGGGACTTTTCGTGAATTTCATCTTCATGGTCGAGGGTCTCGAAAAAGGTGACGGTGTCCCCCTTCAGCTTCCGGAGCTGCCGGCGGACGATCCCCATCGTGTGGGTGGTCACTTCATCCATAAAGCCGCGGTCGTGCGTGATGATGATGACCTCCCCCTGGAATGATCGGAGCCAACCTTTGAGCCAGCGGACGCTGACGATGTCGAGGTAATTGGTCGGTTCATCCAGCAAAAGCATGTGGGGGTTTTGGACCAGCAGCTTCGCCAGGTTCATCCGTATCTGGTAGCCGCCGGAAAAACTCTCCGGCGGTTTTTCCATGTCGGGCTCGGTGAAACCCAGGCCGAACAGTATCTTTTCCGCTTTCCAGTGGTCGTATATTTCGTCTTCCGAAAGGGCGGTAGCCACCTCTTCCAACACCGTTTTTCGGGTAAATTTGAGGTGCTGCTCCAGCGTTCCGATTTTGTATCCTTTTGGTATACTGATG
>VGXX01000328.1 GCA_016873155.1 Planctomycetota bacterium
GATACTTTTTGAGGTGGTCATGGATCCATTTGAATTTTCTGTAGAACTGACCGGGAACGCCGGTTTTTATTACATGGTGCAGGAATATACCGCCCCAACCGATGAAGAGGTCAAGTCCATTTTACGCACCTTTCTGCCGAAATCGATGAGCAGGAAGATGGTTCTGAATGAAATGCTGGAAAGGGTATCTTCTGACGTAAGCCGGAATTGCGGCAGGACACGTTACGACCTCACATCGAGGATTCGTAAGACAATTGACCATTATGCAAAACAACTACAAAATCTGGGAAGCGACCTTATTTCTCAGATTGAGCACGCTATACAAAAGGGACAGGAAAGACGAAGGGCAGGTAGTGAGTCTATACGGATTGAGCTGGATTTGCTTGCAAGCAAGACTAAAACCCTGGAAGAACACAAGGAAAAGCTGACGCATGTTTGGAATGCCGTTAATCCGGCTAAGATAAAGCATGAGCCATTGAAAATGGCCATGCGGTAAAAAATGGTTGAATGGCGAGTGACGAGAAAATACGTCACTCGTTACCCGTCACTCGCCACGTATCTTAATCTATACTACTTTGGAGCAACGTAGTCGTGCTAGGAAATGAACCATCTATCGTTTCAGCGCCCTTTTCAATACCTTGCCTGTAGGGCCGTGCGGCAGTTCCTTGAGGAATTCGTAATATTTGGGGACTTTGTAATGTGGTAAACGCTGCATACAGTAATTCTTGATCTCCTCTTCGGTGCACACTGCGGACTCATGCAATGCTATAAATGCTTTTGGCGCCTCGCCGCGAAGCTTGTCCGGCACGCCAATAACGGCCACCTCGAAGACCTTCTCATGCCCGCTGATTACCTGTTCAATCTCATTTGGTGATACATTTTCACCGCTGATGATGATTAACTCCTTTTTTCGCCCGGTAATCCACAAAAATCCTTCGTCATCCAGCTTGCCGTAATCACCCGTCTTTAACCAACCGTCAGGCGTAATGGTCTCTGCCGTCTCCTTGGGTAACTTGTAATATCCCTTCATTACGTTGGGACCCTTTACACATATCTCGCCCTCTTTGTTTAAAGGCAGTTTTTGACCATCATCGTTCAATATTTTCACCTCGAGGTTATCCAAGGGAGGGCCAATACTGCCGGGCTTGCATTTTTCGGGAAGATTCACGGAAACGATCGCCGTGGACTCCGTCAATCCGTAACCCTCCGTTAATGGGACAGGGAACGTCTTATTAAAAGCCTCCAAAACGTCTTTCGGTAATGGTTCTCCTCCCGATGTGCAAAGTCTTAATGTGCTCAGGTCGTGTTTGACTGACTCGGCGGCTCTCAAAAGCACTCTGTACATGGATGGAATGGCAAACAATGACGTGATCTTATATTTCTCTATTAACTCCAATACTTTTGGGCCGGAAAACCGTGCGAGATAGACCGTCGTAGCACCCATATTAACCGGTAATATCAACGTGGTAGTCAGAGCATAGGTATGAAAGAGCGGCAGGACGCCGAGCAATACATCCTTCTCTGTGAAGTGGAAGGCATGTATACACCCATCCAGATTGCTCAGGAAATTTCTGTGGGAGAGCATCACCCCTTTGGGATTTGCATTTGTTCCCGATGTATACAGCAAGGCCGCGAGGTCATCCTCCATTCCCTGCGTTATTTTATTTTCTTCAACCGTTGTACAAGAATTTTTTCCTTCGATAGAGAGGATATGTCTTATTTGATTCCCCAAGTGTGGTTTGAACAGGTTATTTGTGAAGACGGTGTCTATCCCTGCATTCTGAATTACATATAACAACTGGGCTGGCGAGAGCAGATAGTTCAGGGGAACCGGAATCTTCCCCGCCATCAGGATCCCGTAGAATGTCGTTACGAATTCCTTGCAATTGGGAAGGAGTATTCCGATATGGCTTCCCGTGTTTTCCGATAATAGCTGAGTTGTCTTACTTATAGCCTCTGTGCGGAGATCTTCGTAGGTAACTGCGCCATTCTGATCAATAACGGCTGTTTTCCGGGCAAGTCTTTTGCAGGTATCTAAGAAAGTTTCAACCAGTGTCATGAGTTCGTGTTAAGGCTAATTTTTGCTGTCGTCCAATTCCAATTCGGCAATCTTCCTTCCCGAATACTTTTTATTTAGCTCTTCCATCTCGCCGTTTTCTGAATTGCCGATAGTGTTTTCCCAAT
>VGXX01000329.1 GCA_016873155.1 Planctomycetota bacterium
TCACTTTCACCTGGGGAAAGGCAGAGATCACCATTTATACCCACAAAATCAACGGCCTGACAGAGAGCGACTTTATCCTGGCTGCAAAGATTGACACACTAAGAACCTCTTTTGATAAAAATATGCCATGTTAAACACTTCTGCAAATAATAAAAAAAGTAACGACCTGTCCAAACTCCTGGATATTTCTCTCGGGATGATTGAAAAAAGCAATCTGAGTTCGCTGCTGGGTTTCATCATGGAAGAGGCTGCAAAAATTATGCTCGCCGACAGGAGCACCTTATTCCTGATCGATTTTGATCGAAATGAATTAATCAGTTTTATTGCCCAGAAATCTGAAATTAAAGAAATTCGTCTCCCCATGGGGATTGGCATTGCGGGACACGTTGCCCGTTACGGCTGCCCGGTAAACATCGAAGATGCTTACAAAACCCCATTATTTCATAAGGAAGTTGATCGACAAACAGGGTACAGAACCAGGACTGTCCTCTGTGTACCGATGAAGAATCGTGAGGGGAAAATTACCGGTGTCCTTGAAATTCTTAATAAAAAATCAGGTGTTTTTACGGAATATGACACGTGGCTTTTAAATTCGTTCGCTGCTTTTGCTACGACTGCCATTGAAAATGCCCGTTTACACGAAGATAGGGAAAGAACTTTTTTGAGTACCATTAAAACCCTTGCCGCAGTAGTAGACCGCCGTGACCATATCACTGCAGGGCATTCCGAACGTGTCGCGAAACTTTCTGTTAATATTGGTAAAGCCATGGGATTACCTAAAAACGAACTGACCTTGCTCGATTATGCAGCAACCATGCATGACATTGGCAAGGTGGTAATAAAGGATGATGTGTTGTTAAAACCGGATAAATTTAGCACGGAAGAAAGAGAAGAAATGAACAAACATGCCCAATACACGAAGGAGATACTGAGTAAAATCTATTTTGCAAGGGAATATAAAGACGTTCCCACGATTGCAGCAATGCATCATGAACGGCTCGATGGAACAGGATATCCCTACGGTTTGAAAAAAGAGCAATTAAATACGATCGGATGCATCATCGCTGTTGCAGATGTCTTTGACGCCCTTATGGCATTCGACAGGCCTTACAAGAAGGTTCACACATTATCGGAAACATTGGATATCTTAAAAACCGAGGTTGAAAAAAACCATCTTGATGCGCATATCGTAAATATCTTTATCCAGAAAAAGGCGTATCTGCAAACCTTCCCGAATATCAAAAATCGCAATGATCACTATATCGATGATAAGCGGTAGGGTGGGTTAAGCCTGTCCTGAGTGCACGAAGGGCGAAGCGAACCCGCCATGTATAAAATTAATGAAGGTGGATCCGGCGTAAAAACCGACGCCTTAATCGTTCGACTGAGCGCTCACGACGAAGTCCACCCTACACACAGCCTATGGAGATATGGCAATTTCCTGTTATCTTTGCCGTTGGCGTCGTAGCCGGGGTTATTAATACGCTTGCGGGCGGAGGCTCACTGATTACCCTGCCGGTGCTTATTTTCCTTGGGTTACCGGCAACGGTTGCAAATGGAACGAATCGGTTGGCGATTACCGTGCAGAGCGCCTTAGCAGTCGCTGGATTCAAAAAGAAGGGGATTTCAGATTTTAAGTCGAGTCTTCTCATGTCACTGCCAGCGCTGGTAGGCGCTATTATCGGCGCTCAGCTTGCCGTTGACATATCCGATGTCCTCTTCAAACGGATACTGGCATTGGTCATGATACTCGTGCTTGCGCTTATCCTGTGGAATCCCATACGGATGAGGCAAGGAATTGTTCAATATGATGGCGGCATAACCAGTTTAAGCTTGAGCCGCCGCATATCGAGTATAATTATTTTCTTCTTTATTGGTGTCTATGGCGGATTCATTCAGGCGGGTATCGGTTTCCTGATTATTGCAGTTCTAACCACAATGAGCAGATTAAATCTTGTAGAGACGAATAGCCACAAGGTATTTATTGTCGGCATCAATGCGCTGTTTGCGCTGGTTGTATTTATCTTCAACGGCAAGATATGCTGGTCAATAGGTCTGGCTTTAGCCGCAGGTAACGGTTTTGGCGGCTGGCTTGGCAGTCATATGGCGGTAACCGGAGGCGAACGTTTCATCAAATTAGTACTTGCGTTCTGTGTTGTTGGAATGGTGGTAAAGCTTT
>VGXX01000330.1 GCA_016873155.1 Planctomycetota bacterium
TGTGTTGGATGGCACACCTCTCATTGACATTAAGCCTTTTACCCCTCCGTATGACGCCGTTGAAGGAATGAGATACCCCGATTGGGTAAATAAGCTTGAATATTAACAGGACACATAAATGTGTAATCGCGGTATGAAACCTCACAAAGCCATCCGGTTAAAAGGATACGATTATTCACGGGCTGGAGCGTATTTTGTGACGATTTGTACACATAACAAGGAATGTTTGTTTGGTAATGTAGTGGATGGGAATCTGGCGCTGAATGATTTTGGCCGGATGGTTGATTCAGAATGGTCGAAGACTGCAGATATACGAAAGAATGTCATATTAGATAAATACGTAGTGATGCCGAATCATTTTCATGGGATTGTTTTGATCATAGACAACGATGATAATGGCAAGGCACGCCTTGCCACTACAAAATGCAATGTTTCGATGAAAATGGAATTTGGCAAACCCAAACCAGGCTCCTTGCCAGTCATTGTTGGGGCATTTAAATCGGCAGTTACCAAGCAAATCAACTTAGTGCGAAACACACCTGGAAAAGAAGTTTGGCAGCATAATTATTATGAACATATAGTTCGAAACCCAGATGAATTAGACCGTATAAGAGAATATGTCGTTACAAATCCACTGCGATGGCAAATGGACAAAGAAAACCCCGATGGGATACCAGATGAAGAAGAGAAAAAATTCTGGGAAGATTTTTCGTAAATTTGAACTGTCTGTAGTGGCAAGGCGCGCCTTGCCATTGCAAGTATGAATATATGCTGTAAGCGTCTTCGGAAAGAAGGTTCGGAATATTATTTCTAAACTTATGAATGTCTTTGAAGAATATGTCCTGGAATACGATGAGTGGTTTGAGACGCATAAATGGGTTTATCAATCAGAAGTAGAGGCTGTCAGGAAATTCATACCTGAAACAGGGGATGGGATAGAGATTGGCGTTGGGACAGGTCGTTTTTCAATTCCCTTCGGGATAAAAGTCGGCGTTGAACCTGCAAAGGCAATGGCTGAGATTGCAAGGAAGAGGGGAATTTGTGTTTATAATGCAAAGGCAGAAAATCTTCCAATCCGGGAGAATTCCTTTGATTTCGCCCTCATAGTGACAACCCTCTGCTTTTTGGAAAATCCTTTGCAGGCATTGCAAGAAATCAAAAGAATTCTTAAACCTCACGGGAGGATAATAATTGGAATACTGGATGAAAACAGCTCTTTTGGGAAACAATGTGAAGAAAAAAGAACGGTAAATAAATTTTACAAACATGCTAAATTTTATCAAGTAAATCAGGTTTTGGATTGGTTGAAGGATTTTAAATTTGGAAAATTTAAAATTGTTCAAACCATTTTCAAAAATCCGGATAAGATTCAAAGTCTCGAACCTATTGAAGAAGGTTTCGGGAAAGGGTTATTCGTGGTAATTTCAGCGAAAAATAAAAAATCACGAGTTTTGTAGGGTGGATTAAGCGTAAGCGAATCCACCATTTATAAAAGTATTGTTGGTTGATTCGGTGCAAAACTCCACGTTGAACAATTTCTTGTCGAACGGGTTAAGTTTGTAATTTAATTTCAAAACCGTTAAAAACCACGATGGGTTCATACTATGAAAAAGGCGATTATAATTGGAGCAACTTCTGGAATAGGAAGAGAGTTGGCAAAGATACTCTCCCTGAATAACTACGTCGTTGGAATGGCAGGGAGAAGAACTGAACTATTATCCAATCTGCAGAGAGAAATCTCCGGGTCATATATTAAGAGAATTGATGTCGCTGAATCGGAAGAAGCGATAACTTTCTTAAAAGAGCTTATCCAGGAAATGGGTGGAATGGATATGATCGTTATCAGTTCCGGTGTTGGATTTATAAACCCTGAACTTGATTGGAAACAGGAAAAAGAAACAATCGATGTAAATATTTCAGGATTTGCCGCTATCGCGAATGCTGCCTTTAAATATTTTTCCAATCAAGGTTCGGGGTACATTGTCGGCATCTCTTCTATTGCAGCAATTAGAGGGTCTGGTGAAGCGCCTGCATACAATGCATCCAAGGCTTTTGTATCGAATTATCTTGAAGGATTAAGGCAAAAGGCAAATAAGTCTGGCATAGCGATTACTGTTACAGAGATACAACCGGGTTTTGTAAATACGGCAATGGCGAAGGGAGAGGTTGTTTT
>VGXX01000331.1 GCA_016873155.1 Planctomycetota bacterium
GCGGGATTAAAGCGGATTTTGCCATCATTCCCGATGTTGCGCATAATATACAACTGATTGACGTAACGGAAAAGGGCACGCTGTTTTTAGAAATTACCTCACACGGCAAACAGGCACACGGTTCAAGGCCGGAAATAGGCATAAATGCAATATGGAATATGATCCCCCTTCTGGAACGCATAAAACAATTAAAATTCCAACGTACCTCTCACCCTCTCCATACCCCGCCGACGTTGAATCTTGGTTCAATCCACAGCGGGACGTCCCCCAATATCGTGCCCGCCGTCTGCAAGGCACAACTGGACATTCGTTATTTACCAGATGATTCAGCAAACAATATTATCAACGATATAAAAAATATTATTAAAGAAGTTGAAGCAGAGTGCCCTCCAGCACGGTTTGACTTAAAAATTATTTCCAACCAACTGCCAACTGCCGTTCCTATCAACAACCCTTTAGTGGAGTTGATTTCAAAACATACTTTATCTATATTGGGAACCAAACCACAACCGAAGGGGATGTCTGGCGCAACGGTAACCAAGCAGCTTATCCAAAAAGGTATAACCCCCGTTGGATTCGGCCCCGGCGATGAGACTGAGGCACACGCCACTAACGAATCGATCAATATTCAAGAATTGGTTGACTTTGCAAAAATTATGACCTTAATTGCCCTTGATATATTATCGTAACTATTTTAATTTTATGAAATATTCACGACAACCACTCTTCACAATAAGGCATGGGAATTTATCACCCTCTCCTTACCTCTCCCATCGTTCGGCTGAGCTCACGACGAGGTCAAGGGAGAGGAATAATGCGGGGAATTTCCCTCTACCCTTGCGGGAGAGGGTTATGGTGAGGGGTATTTTCGAATGAAAACATACGTAATGATTCCGACCTATAATGAAAGAGAAAATATAGGAAATTTAATTCGGGAAATTTTAAACTTAAAAATTTCAGACCTCCACGTTGTCGTTGTAGATGATAACTCGCCAGACGGCACATCCGAAATAGTAAAAAATCTGGCAAAAGAACATCCCGAAGTCGAGTTGCTTCTCAGGACAACGGGAAGGGGGCGTGGTTCTGCCGGTATCGCCGGCTTCAAATATGCCTTAGAACACGGCGCAGATTGTGTGGTTGAGATGGATGCCGATTTCTCCCATCACCCCAGATATATCCCCTCATTTCTGGAGGCCATACAAGAAACCGATATGGTCATTGGTTCCAGGACGGTTGCCGGAGGCAAGGATGTTAACAGGGGTGTTGTCCGCAGGGTGATTACCTTCCTCGCAGGCGTCTATGTAAAGATGCTGCTTGGATTAAAAATCAAAGACGTTTCTTCAGGCTATCGCTGTTTTAAAAGAAAGGTATTGGAAGCGATAGAGATGGACTCCGTGATTTCCACAGGGCCATCCATTGTCTCTGAGGTATTTTACAGGACACATCTGAAAGGGTTTTCAATCAAGGAAATACCCATCGAATTTGCGGACAGAACCCACGGACAGACAAAACTTAACTACGTGATTCTTTTGAAAACCCTACTCATGGTCTTAAAATTTAAACGGCTTCATAAGAAGAGACTCTTATTTAAGAAATAAATACATCTTGCATTCCAAATAGTAAATATTTACACTAAATACATGATACGTCGATATATTAAAAATATTAGAACGGCTTTCGTCTTTGTTGCAGTATTGAGTCTATGTACGGGTGTTTATGCCAAGGAAGACATAAAGCGAGAACGTCCCGGCAAGCTTTTCAGCCCTTCAAAAATACCGCTACTTGAAGATGCCGGGCGAGATACATGGCAAAAACCAGAAGAGATATTGAATGCCTTAAATATAAAAAAAGGACAGATTATTGCGGATATCGGCGCAGGATCGGGATACCTTATGGTAAAATTATCAGAACGCGTAGGAATGATGGGAACTATTTACGCCGCAGACATTCAACAGGAGATGCTCGATTACATAAACAAGCGATTGGTGGAGAAAGGAATTAAAAATGTAAGCCTTGTTTTGGGCACAATGGACGACCCCAAACTTCCCCCAAACAGCCTGGATATTGCCATTCTCCTGAGTACGTACCATGAAATAGCACAGCCCATCGATTTCATGAAAAAAATTAAGCTGGCTTTAAAACCACAAGGAAAACTGGCAATCCTTGA
>VGXX01000332.1 GCA_016873155.1 Planctomycetota bacterium
GGGAGCAACGGGTGGTTGGAGACGGAATGGCAGGAAGGCAATGTGCATGAATCAGGGATACCTGATAGAGGGAGTGACTGTATCAGGAGTCAGAGCCTCCATAGTAGCGAGGAAGCATCGTAACGGATGCGGAGCAAAGGGAGGCAGGAAGATGGATAAGTGAAGACCGTAAGGAAGGAAGAAAGACCAACGAAAGTGGTGTAAGCCTAAGCAAGTTGGAGAGGCTTATGGAAAGCCAAACCTTTCGTATGGACGGAATTTATGTTGGCAGTCCTGTAAAGGGAAGAATAGTGTTGCAAGCTATTTTTGGAGATTGGATTGTTCACAGATACAGCAGTCCAAGATCATTCTGCCAATTCCGCAAGGATAACCATTGACTGGAGAGCCGTATGCGGGAGACCCGCCTGTACGGTTCGGTGGGAGGGGAGGCGAAAGCCTTCCCGACCCCAATCAACTTATGATGACGCTATCATCAAAGGAATGTGATGACAGATACCCTTACAGATACTGAAAAGAGTAAAGACCTATCCAAGCTTCTGGATATTTCTCAGACCATGATTGAAAAGACCGACCTGGGTTCCCTGCTCGGTCTTATTATGGAAGAAGCGACAAAGACGATGCATGCCGACAGGAGCACTCTGTATCTTGTAGATCGCGAGCGAAATGAACTGGTCAGTTTTATTGCCCAGCAATCCGGAATTAAAGAAATCCGCCTTCCCATGGGCATGGGTATCGCCGGATACGTCGCGAAGACCGGGAAAGTGGCAAATATCGAAGACGCCTATGAAAATCCCCTGTTCAATAAAGAAACGGACGCACAGACGGGTTACAAAACCAGGACAGTCCTCTGTGTGCCCATGAAGAACCGCGAAGGTGAAATTATCGGGGTGCTCCAGGTACTCAATAAAAAAACCGGTTTGTTTACGGAATATGACGAGTGGCTTTTCAGAACTTACGCTGCCTACGCCGCTACGGCTATTGAAAATGCGCGTTTGCACGAAGAGAGGGAAAAGACATTTCTGAGCGCCATCAAGGCGCTGGCTGCGGCAATTGACCGACGGGACCCCGTTACGGCAGGACATTCTGAACGAGTCGCCAGACTATCGGTTGACATCGGCAAGTCCGTCGGTCTGACAAAAAACGAGCTCAAGGTGCTCAATTATGCAGCCACGCTGCACGATGTGGGCAAAATCGGAGTAAGGGATAACGTACTGTTAAAACCTGACAAACTGACCCCGGACGAAAGAAACGAGATGAACCAGCATTCCCGGTATACGAAAGAGATACTCGAAGAAGTCTATTTTTCAAAAGAATACAAAAACATTCCCGCCATTGCAGCCATGCACCACGAAAAACTTGACGGAACGGGATATCCCTATGGCCTGAAGGCAGAGCAGTTAAATACCTTCGGACGCATTGTCGCCGTTGCAGACATCTTTGACGCCCTCATGTCTTTTGACAGACCGTACAAAAAGGCCCTTTCATTATCAGAAACACTGAACATCATACGAGACGAGGCTGAAAAAAATCACCTCGACACAAATATCGTCAAAGTCTTTATCGAAAAAAAGGTGTATCGTGACACCTTTCCGGGCATTGAAAACCCTGATTATCGCCATAAGAGGTAAGCAGTGACAGAATTTGAGGCCCTCCTGCGCCTGCACATGACCAGGGGGATTGGGACAAAGACGTACCAAACCCTTATCGAACGATTCGGCTCTTCAGAGGCCATCCTCAATGCCCCGAGGGCGGAACTGGAGTCACTTCCGGGCATAGGCCCAAAACTTGCCACAGCGGTCATTGAGACGTCCAGGAATATTGACATTGCCTCTGAAATCAATTTAGCAAAAGAAAAAAACGTTCAAATCATCCCTTGCACGAGTGATCAATATCCAAAGCATCTCAAGGCCATCTACGACCCGCCGCTGGTTCTTTATGTCAGGGGCAGCTTCCTGGAAACCGATGTGATAGCCCTTGCTATTGTTGGCGCACGACGTTGCACTTATTACGGTCTCTCGCAAGCAGAGAGGTTTAGCCGGTTGCTTGCACAGAAAGGATTTTGCATTGTAAGCGGTATGGCGCGGGGGATAGACGCTGCAGCGCACCGCGGCGCTATTAGTGCAAAGGGACGCA
>VGXX01000333.1 GCA_016873155.1 Planctomycetota bacterium
CACCACAACAACGTTTTTGAATTTTCCCTTGAGGGTATTTGTGGTTTCGATTATCTCTGCTGCAATATTTTTTTGGTAAGGCAGATCAAGAAATGGCAATTTCCCTTTATTGCGTTCTTCTTTTACGTCATTCATATATCGGCTTGCCGGCAGTTCAAGGGTTTTCAACTCCTGCTCGGTAATGCCATGTTCAGGCCCGATGGTATCGGCCATCATATTGTTAAAATCGAAGTGTATTGATTGTTTACCTTCCATTTATATCCTCGTTTGTATGTATCATAATAGTTTATAGGCTTAAATTGCCGTTAAATTGCAAATGTTTATCTATCTTATTTCTCAACTCCTCTTCGTCCAGTGCGAAGCAGGGGTTAATCTCGATTAAACCAATGACATTCCCATGATTATCCACAGGAATAGAAATGCCCGCATTACGCAGCCACCGGCCGAATAAATTAATCATGTCCTGCCTTGCAGTAGCCGGAGAATTCTCCCCTTCCATATTTTTTATCGGCGAAAATTCATCTTCGCGAAGCGTTTCCATTATCACACCCTTTTCAACGTGTTTCAGCACATCGAAGATGAAACTCTCAAATTTTATGGCATTGTTTTTCTCAGGGTTGATCGCATCACCATTTTCGTCCAGACAGGGTACCTTTTTCAGTGCGGAATGAAAAGGAAGGGCGTCTCCGTGTTGGTATATTTTTTCAAGGAAATCGATACGAATCATGTGCACCGCAATATTTCCCGCATCATATTTTAAAGCGCCATTCCCGTCCCTTGCATACATATCCTCCCAACTCAGTTCGCTATATTCGATCACCTGTAAATGCCCATTGCTATGCACTACGATACCTACCTTTTCCTCAGGATGGCACTTTTTAACTATTTTCAATGACATCTCTGCCTCATTTTTCAAATGATAGCCAACAAAAACCGGATCGGCAATCTTTATTAACACATTATCAACCTGATGATAAAAAATGTTTTTAATACCACGTGCTTCCATATCTTTAAGAACACCTTTCTCCTTGAGGGCAATGATTGTGCCTCCGTGGCCGTTGGGGCTCATAACAATGTCAGATTTAGAATTCATCAGCAATTTCCCGTTAAGGTCCACAGCCGGAAACATACCCTGGGCAAAAAAGCATACCTGCTGAGAGTCTAATCCAAAGAATCGGTGTGAGTGGAAGAATTCTTGCGTCATACGGTCATTCGTTTCGCTCGTCATAACATACCAGGGAATACAGGTGTCGTATTTTTGCTGAACTGCGCGTATTTTCTCTGCATGGAGTTGAAAGACACTCTTGCCGCTAATCGGCGCAATAGGGAGTGTTCCTTTTGGCCCGTTGCTTCCCAGTCTTGTTCCATGCCCGCCGGCAACCGTTAGGACAGCAATCTCTCCTCTTCGCAAAGAGGCCTCCCCAATCTGCCTTGCCCTTTGCGCAAGCGCCAATTCAGAAGCATTTTTAGGGACGGTTATAATCTGAGGTGGAACCAAGTCTCCCTGATGGGTATTTTGGGTTTTATGGCGGTTGTCATTGAAAAGTTTATGTACAAATTGAAAATCAATCGTAGCTGTCTGTTGTAACAGGTGTTTCTGTTCTGCGGGAGTTATTTCGTCCCACCACTTGAAAATGTGGGACTGACCCAATTCAAAAGCGTCCTGAATGCACCTTTTATAGCTTGGATACTCTTTTTCCAGTGTTTCTCTATTTACCATGGGGAGAAAAGGAATACTGTTATTAAAATCTTTATTTCTTTACTTTACAATTCTGATAAATTATATGCCAACATCTCGTGTACGGCAAGGATTTTTACTTCATGTTTATTTTAACCCTTTTAGAAATTTAAACTTGAAATAAATCTGGAATATCAGTAACCTTAATACTTATTTATAACTAAAAAGGAAATTGAATGAAGAAATTTTTAATTGTTATCTCTATCATCATTTGTTTCCTCATAGGAATAGGCGTAGCCGGGTATATCATTATCAAAAGGACAACTTCGGATGAGGCAATAAAGAGTCGTTTATTAAATGCATTAAAAGATTTCGGAGAAACAAAAATTGAACGCGCACACATGGATTTGTTGGAAGGGATTGTCATTGA
>VGXX01000334.1 GCA_016873155.1 Planctomycetota bacterium
TGTGTAATCTGTGGTTCCCACTATTCATTAGTTTCTTTGAACTTATCTTTAAACCCTTCCGTCATGTCTATCGCTATTTTACCATCCTTTTCTTCATACGCAATCATGGCATCCGCATTTGGAATTTTTCTGATAAGTTCCATGCCTTTTTTATGACCTAAAACAAAGACGATGGTTGATAGCGCATCAACCTCCGTGCCTGTAGGAGCCACAATCGTCGTTGCAAGGGTACCGCTTACCGGCCTCCCCGTCTGCGGGTTTATGATGTGGGAGTACCGCTTCCCGTTATACTCAAAGAATCTCTCGTAATCCCCTGATGTAGCCGTGGCCTCGTTCTTGAGTTCAAGATAGCCTAAGATTTCATTCGCGTTCCGTGGATGCTGTACGCCAATCTTCCACGCATTTTTGCCCGGAGGCGTGCCCAGGACATAGATATTTCCACCGAGATTGATACAACCGTTATTAATACCATATTTCCTGATAATTTCCAATGCCTTATCTACTGCGTAGCCCTTCCCTATTGCGCCCAGATCGATTTGGGTTTGAGTATTTTTCAAAAAAATGGTCGCTGGTTTTTTAGGATCGTTACTTTTATTTATTACAATGTTCTTATACGAGACGGCAGGTAAAACTTTTTCAATTTCCTTATCAGGCGGGACATGCCCTTTTTCACGAAAAAATCCCCACAGTGCAACAATGGGAGATACGGTAATATCAAATGTGCCGCCGCTCAATTCACTATAATACTGTGATTGCTCAATTACATCAAGGAGTTCTCCCTTGCATGGAACCGGCGATTTTCCGGCCTTTTTGTTTAACCGGGAAAGTTCGCTGTCGTTTTTGTAGTTGCTCATGATGCGATCCATGCGCTCCATTTCATTCAGAGACTCTTCGATGGCCTTGCCTGCGGTTTTCTCATCATTAGAATATATGGATACCTCGGCAAAGGTGCCCATAATCATGCGAGTTTCTTTGATGAGTTTTATATCAGAGATTGATTCTTTACCTCCCCCGTCCTTCCCCTGTGAAGTAAGGGTCTTTTCTTCGGTCTCTGTATTTTGAGATTTGTTCGTTTCTCCTTTAACCGGTATTACCAGACGGTTGTTTGCTACCTTGAGGCCGCTCACGTCTCTTTTACCGGTGAGGTAATACTCGTTAATGACACCAAGCACCTTCCTCACGCCTGCACACATACACTGCACGGACATGGTAGCCCCGGTAATATTGATAATATCCTTATTGATCCTGATCGGATTTTTGAAGGATTTCCCCATGAATTGATAGAGGAAGCGTTTCTTGGCAATCTCTCCGCCCCGGCTTTCACGATAAACCAGGACAGCCACATTACTAATTTTGCCATCCGTACCCACGCCAACAACAAAGGTAAACGGATGGAACTTCCCGATCTCCTCCGTAATAATTGCATATCCCTGAATAGAGCCTTCTTTCTTTCCGATATACACCCTAAACCCATTCTCGTACAACCTTCTGCTGAGCAGTTTTTCAAGGCTGTTTTTTTCTTCAGGGGTCATAACAAATTCATCCGTTACAATCTCGTCACATTCAGGAAAGACAAGGGCCAGCGCCTGCTCTTCTGTCAGATAAGTCTGGAGTTGAAAATTGTCTGCCGGCTCTGTCTCTGTTTGAGCCTTCGCCGTATCCGGAATAAAAGCGCCGGATACAACCAATAAAGAAAGTAGTAAAGATGTAATTAATATCTGTTTAATTGTCATAAGGAATCGAGAATATTTTCTAATTTTCCCAAAAATTCTTGTTCAATTGCGCCATCTGATGGAATGCGGGACCATCGGTACGCCTGGCTACCACCAGGAGCCTTCGTCTCGATCTGTGCACTGATGGAAACGTACGTCCTGCTCTGTTCTTCACTTACTTTAATCAGCAAACGATAACGTTCCTGCCAGTGCCCTTCCAGAAGGAGTCCGGTAGTTTTATTCGCCGACCATCCCTTAACCCAGTGTGTTCTCAAAACGCCCTTTTCCCTGTCATTAATTTCAACCGGGATTCCTTCTGCTGATTGTATGATCGCATTCCATACGGTGTTTTTATCTGCTTCAAAATAACGGGAAACACCCGCCATATTTCTGGGC
>VGXX01000335.1 GCA_016873155.1 Planctomycetota bacterium
TACAGCAGGTAACCGATGGGTCACGACCAGCATGGTTCTCCCAGGAAATTTTTGCAAAATATTTTTAATAATAATTTCTTCTACCCGTGCGTCTACGGCAGAAAGGCAATCATCCAGGATGATAATGTTTGGATTAATAGCAAGCGCCCGTGCAATGGTGATCCTCTGCTTTTGCCCGCCTGACAGGTTGATTCCCCGTTCACCCAGATAACTTTCATACCGGTATGGAAGTTCCTGAATTTCCGATTCAATTCCGGCCATGCGGGCAAGTTCCCCGACGTCGTTACCGCCGCCTGCTGCTTCTACTCCAAACAACAGGTTGTCTGTTATCTTCTCTGAAAACAAGAACGTATCCTGCGGGGTATAGCCGATGTGCCGCCTTAAAATCTTGATGTCTATCGTATTAATATCATTACCATCTATAAAGAGACTCCGGTCGCATACAGGAATCATGCGTGAAAGCATACTTACCAATGTCGACTTCCCGCTTCCTATCGGACCTATAATAGCGACACGTTGTCCTGCAATAATTTTTAGGTTTATGCCTTTTAATATCCATTCCTTTTGGTTTTCGTACCGAAAATTTACGTCTCTGAATTCGATCTCGCCCTGAGGTACAAATTGCCGTGTCGCATCAGCCTTTGAAACAATCTCTGACCTTTCGTCCATCACCTCATCGATGCGCTTCATGGAGGCATTGCCGCGCTGCAGGAGGGACAAGCACCAGCCAATAGCGGTCATCGGCCAGACCATCATCGAGATGTAGCGCTGGAAGGCAACGAGCGTACCAAGGGTAATAGCGCCCTCGATCACCATCTTCCCACCCATGAAAAGCAATAGGATAATGCCCATATACGTGATGTACTCGAACACCGGCCCCAGGAGGGACTGCGGGATGGCAAGTTTAAGATTTTTCTTCATAAAATCCTTGCACAAATCTTTCAGCAATCGTTCTTCCTGCCGCGACATATTAAAGGATTTTACAATACGGATACCCGATGTATTTTCCTGCACTTTCTCGCTGATCCGAGAAAATTGTTCCTGAACGTCATGGAACCGTTTATCAATAACATCCTTGATTTTATATGCAATGTAAGGCGTCAACGGCATCAGCAGAAATGTATAAAAGGACAGCTTCGGGGATAAATAAATAATGATCGGAGGCACCACAAAAAAATAAAATATGGCGTCCAGGCCGATCAACAATCCGGGCCCAACGGCCATGCGGACAGCGCCAATATCGTTTGTGGCCCTTGACATGAGGTCGCCCGTCTTGTATTTCTGGAAGAATCTGCGGGAGAGTGTCTCGATATGCCCGAAGAAGGCCATGCGGAGGTCATAATCGCACCGGAATGACGTGCCGATGAAATGTATCCGCCAGAGGTATCGACAGACGCCCTGTAAAAAACTTACCAGGATGAAAAGACCGGAAAGGACGGCAATCTTTGTGAGATTTACCTCATTCGAGAAAACATCTATCGCCCTTTTGATAATGAGCGGGGGAAAGATATTGATGATATCTACGGCAATCAATGACAAGGTGCCAATAATGAAATACCGCTTATACTTCTTGATAAAAACCCTGTAGACAATACTTTTTTCCCAAAACGCCCTTAACTTTTTAAATCCCATCTTTATTTCTTCAAAAATTATCTCTGTATTTTCATGAATTTGTTTATGCAAGAGTAATCCATAAATACTACACAAAAAAGTTAATTTATCACATTTATCTGGCAATGTATAAAAAATTACATAAATCTAATCCAAAATCCCATAATTAAGATAAAGCCCTATTTCATGATTTTGGCACGTACCATCTAATGTGCCACGCCACACTTTTGTTGGCACATTTATGTGTTATGACTCACTGTTCTCATTTTACTTGAATAGTTCATTCAACATTTTCAATGAAGCTAATATATTGATTTCTCAATTCTTACAGCCAAATAATCCTGTAAATTATTTGTAATTACTCATCGTATTTTTACCCGCTACCGCTAAGAGCAAACAAAATCAGGCAATTCACCTCGAAATAGCATCTTTAAAGCAAGGCTTGAACTTACCCCTTGTTTTCGACAGGTTGAGAGATAA
>VGXX01000336.1 GCA_016873155.1 Planctomycetota bacterium
GTGGCGAGCAACGTGTGTCGTGTGTCGTGTGACGGGTGACAAGTAGTATTCCCGTCATTTGTTACACATCATCCGTCACTATTTTTAAACGGTAAACAAAGTTATTCGTGATGGTTCAGGGCTTGTAGCCTGAACCAAAACATTTCGGACAAAGTTATTTATTCATATTCTACAAGTATCACAGAAATGTTATCGATTCCTCCTTTGTCGTTTGCAGCATTGATCAGATTATCTACTGCCAGCGTAAGGTTATCTCTGTACTTTTGGACAATCGATTCGATTTCTTCATCCGGAAGCATATCGGTGAGACCGTCTGAACACAGGAGAAGGATGTCTTTTGGGTGAAGTTTTATCTGCTTTACCTCCGGTACCGGCGTTGCCTGCCCGCCAACAGCCTGAGTAAGCACACGCATCTTTTGCACGGGAAGCACCCCCTCCACCGCTATTCCTTCTTTAACAAAATACATTTCAGAGGTATGATCCTGTGTAATCTGTTTTATCCCATTTCTGATAAGATACGCCCTACTATCACCAACATGACATACGTAGACATTATTGCCAATAATTAACATCTGTATGAGCGTAGTTCCCATACCCGCAAGATTTATGTCTGTCGCCGCCCCTGCCCTCACCGTATGGTGTGACTTCAGAAGAGATTCGACAAGGAGATTTGAAACATCCCCAATATTTCTGGCCTTGTCAATATGTTCTTTGAGACAGGCGTAACATTCTTTTACCGCCAAATCACTTGCCACTTCTCCTGCCTGGTGACCTCCCATGCCATCGGCAAGGAGGAAAACACGCAGGGATTCATCAACCAGGATACTATCCTCGTTATGCGTCCTCTTTTTACCAAGATCGGTTTTATATGCCACTTTCATATTTGCTGGTTTCTTTTGTCGGGAACTCTGCCTCACTGCAGTTTACTTAATGATAATCAATATCCGTTCATTCTGATTTTCTTAAACGGCAGCTTTTCTTTTGGAACACCACGTTTATTCTCGGCAGGATATCCAAGGCTAATGATGGATTCCACTTTCATATTTTTTGGGATGCCTAAGAGTTTTTGGACATATTCTTCTGATGTTGTGTCTTTGGTATGCAGCCTGTTTCTTATCTGAACCCAACAGCTTCCAAGTCCAATTGATTGGGCAACCATTTGCACCAGGATGGATGCAATGGAACAATCCTCAACCCATACATCTGACCGCTTTTCATCGCCGCAAACGACAATCCCCAATGCGGCGTCTTCCAAAAACTCTGATCCGTGTTCTTTTGATTCTGACAATTTTTTTAATGACTCTTTGTCATCAACAAATATGAACTCCCAGGGATTTATGCTCCTCGAAGATGGCGACCTTACCAGCGCTTCTTTCAGAATCTCGATTTTTTCAGATTCAATTTTCCTGTCTTCGTAGACCCGTATACTCCTTCTCTCTCTGAGTAAATCAATCATAGCATAACCTTTCTATATAACGTGATTAGTAATATTTCACCGCAAGGACGTAAAGAGCGCTAAGAATATATTATAAATTAGGTTGCCTCTGGCAGTAACCTTGCCTTATTTTGTCATTCCCGTGTAAACGGGAATCCAAATGCATCAAAAAGGTACCTGGATTCCCACTTTCGTGGGAATGACATGCTAAGAACAAGATACTTTGAAAATTCCTGTACATCAAATTATATAACTTCACAGCTTTTCCTAAAATCCCAACTTCTTAACCTCACGTTATACCATCTTGGGAGTTATAGTAAACGACAAAAGAAAGTTGTCATTTCGAAGGAGCTGAGCGACTGAGAAATCTTAAGATTCCTCGCTTTGCTCGGAATGACAAGCATTTAATATCAACTTATTTACATCGTTTACTATTGTTAAACCACCTCGATCTGCGTCCTGTTTAATCAGACCTTAAATAAATCCGGCGTAGATAATCAATGGCATCCTGACAGAGGAATTGAACCTGGTCGCCTGCATGGAGGATGATTTCACACGCCAGTTCGAAGAAACTCGCTTTTTGAATCACTTCGTCAAAATTTTTTCCAACGGT
>VGXX01000337.1 GCA_016873155.1 Planctomycetota bacterium
TAACAAAAATATCATCGCCTACGAGTTGCGTTGTGTCACCCATCTTTTTTGTGAGCTTTTTCCAGCCGTCCCAGTCTTCTTCCGAAAGCCCGTCTTCTATGCTGCAGACGGGGTACTTACTTGAAAATTTAGCATAAAGTTCGATCATTTCGTCATGTGTCTTTTTAGCGCCTCCTTCCGACCGTAATACGTATTTCCCTTCCCTGTAAAATTCACTGGCTGCAGGGTCCAGCGCCAGGTAGATATCTCGGCCAGCCTCGTAGCCGGCCTTTTTGATCGACTCCATAATCAGGTCGAGCGCTTCTTCGTTGGTCTTGAGGTTTGGGGCAAAACCTCCCTCGTCACCCACATTGGTGTTATATCCTTTTGATTTCAGCACCGAGCGGAGGTTGTGGAATACCTCCGCGCCCATACGTAATGCCTCGACAAAGCTATTTGCACCAATAGGCACGATCATGAATTCCTGGATATCCATGTTGTTGTCTGCGTGCTTGCCGCCGTTCAGGATATTCATCATGGGGACGGGAAGTACCCTTGCGTTCGTACCGCCGATGTATCGGTAAAGCGGAAGACACAATGCGTTGGCGGCTGCTTTGGCCACAGCCAAAGAGACGCCCAACATGGCGTTTGCGCCCAGTTTTTCCTTGTTTTTCGTTCCGTCCAGCTTTATGAGAAGGCTGTCAATCTCAACCTGTCTGGTTGCATCTAAACCTTCCAGTTTATACGCAATGATTTCATTTACATTTTTAACGGCCGTTTGTACGCCTTTGCCCAGATAGCGCTTCGGTTTGTCCGTATCTCTGAGTTCCAGCGCCTCTCGTTTCCCGGTGGATGCGCCGGAAGGAACGGCGGCACGACCCATCGTTCCGTCTTTTAAAATCACGTCTACTTCTACCGTGGGGTTTCCCCTTGAATCCAAAATCTCCCGTGCCTTAACACAACTAATGGTAGTCAATGCAGTCTCCTGTATTATCTATATATCTTTGATACAAGGTTAGTTATGAGAAATAAAAAAAGTGAAAATACGAGTGGTTTTTGTAGCAAATATTTTATGAATTGTCAAACAGAATATTAATATTTTATAGGAAAAAGGGATTTATTTGGTATATTTATTGTCTGTAAAAATTCTGTATTTTTATTAATAATCTGGAAATTTATATGCGGATTCCATTGGCAAAATATGGGCTAAGAGAGTTGATTGTATTCGGCATCCCGTGCGTAGCCGGAATAGTGTTTTCCGTTGCGCTGTTTCCCTGGGTTGTGCCCATCCCGATCTTCTTTCTGTCGTTTTTGTTTAATTTCTTCCGGGACCCCGAAAGGCGGACGCCGCAGGGCGAGGAGCTTATCATAGCCCCAGCGGATGGGACGGTGTCGCACATCGTTCCTGTCTTTGAAGATAATTACTTAAAATGCGACACAACCAAAATAAGTATTTTTATGTCCGTCCTGAATGTGCACGTAAACCGCGTGCCTGTTCATGGCCGTGTGGAGTTTATCAAGCATACAAAAGGTAAATTTCTGGACGCCAGGGACGATGAGTGTTTTAGCAGTAATGAAAACAATGTGATGGGTTTGTCTCTCATCGGGAGCCAGGCAAAGATTGCCGTAAAGCAAATTGCCGGAAAGATCGCAAAGCGAATTGTCTGTGCCTGCAAAGTAGGTGATGTATTTCAGCAGGGGGAGCGATTTGGCATGATAAAGTTTGGCTCGCGTGTGGAGGTTTTTGTGCCAAATTCAATCAGGTTTGAGGTTATGGTCAAGGTGGGAGAAAAGGTAACAGCCGGGAAGACCATCCTTGGTAAAATACATAGTCAGTAAGATTAGAACGAAACCACAGATTCCACAGATTCTATTTTCAAGAAATTGAGATTTACGATTTTAGATTTCAGATAAAATCGTAAATCGTGAATCATAAATCTCAAATATTATTATTTATGTTTACAGGCATTATCGAAAACTTAGCAACCGTAAAAAAATTGTCCCTGAAGGCAGGGGGGGCAGAACTGTTTCTAGACGTATCGGATCTTTGCAAAGACC
>VGXX01000338.1 GCA_016873155.1 Planctomycetota bacterium
AGAGTCTCACGCAATTTCTTTTCCGTTGTCCACACCTTGTTTATAACAAGTTTGCGAAATAAGTGATTCTGTTCGAATCCTTCCAGGAAGTATTGGTTCAAGAGGTTCATATCAAGCCTCAAAGACACTGCACGCCGTATCACCTCAAGACCTTTCACGAGTTGGTATGTCTCCAAATATCTTTTAATAATCTCAACCTCTATTTTCTTGCAAGAGTCTTCAACATATCGTAAATAAGCGCCATCGAATATGAAATCGATGATAAAAGGCAGCAATTCATTTTTTACATCCCCCTTTTCGATATTGTACCTTACGCTCTTCTTAATAAGGGAAACCGATTTCCTGAATATCTCCGGCAAAGCGGTTGATTTACCTTGCCAGACATCATCCCATTCATCCCTGCTCATAGTTCCCCGAAAAAATTTATCTACGCTTGCACCAAGTATCTTAGACTTTATAAATCTTTTCAGATTATGGACGTCATTCCTTAGCAAAAAAAAGTCGCAGACTGCGCTATCGGGCGATAAAGATCGTATCTCATATAAACGATTACAATAATATTCATCAAGTAATGTCTCGAATTCGTACAGATGCTTTGCATGGGTAAAGTATGCCTTCAACGGGGTATTATTCAGGTTTGTCAGCACGTCCTTAAAATCATCGTTGGATAGCAGTCTTTCAAAGAAGTTTGAACTGAGCAAACTGCACTCCAGGACATTAACCCGTCCTGATACATAACACCAATCATAATTGCGCACGCTGTTTTCCATATTGTATGAATTTTTCTTTAGACACATATGAACGCAGATTGTAGGGTGAAGCAACGCAAACCCAACAAAAAATATCGATGGGTTCGCTTCGCTTAACCCATCCTACATGACTAAGGGGCACGGAGCACCATGCCCCTACAGTGGGTATCTGTGGGAATCTGCGTCCTGACCAAATATCTAATTTACAAATCGGCATCGGACAATCTCAGCATCTCGTTTAATTTTGGGATTGACGTCGTTCGAAGATTTTTTACAAGGGTATCCAGGCTATAATCAATTTCATAATGCTTTGTTTTTAAGACAAAGCCGCCTTTTATATCAATTGCCATTGTGTTTAAGCTAATCCTCGCCTTTCTGCTCTTATTAATGTCGTCGATAAAGGCATTGGTTATTCTTTTTAAATCCCTTGTGTTAAGGAACAACTCCCCTTCCAGATTATCCGGCACCTTTGCCAGCCATTTTCCCATTAATGTCAAATAATCGTTGTCGGGAAGCGATTGTATTCGACCGATTGCCCGGTCCAGGACACTATCAATTACCTTATTTTTAACCTCCAGTAATTTCATTTTACAATCACTTTTTAATCTGCCCAAATACCTTTTCATATCCTCCCTGAGGTGCTTTTCATCGGCCTGTAACATTTCCTGGTATTTTTTCTCTAAGGAGAGTTTTGCCGATTCAGTGTCGTTGCGAAACTTTTCCTCAGACGTTTTGATGATCTGTTCGGCCTCTTTCTGTGCGTTTTCTATGATGTAATTTCTGATCCGTTCTATGGACATATGATAATATCTTTACATAGCGTTAAGTTAAAACAGGTATTTGTCAAAAACTGGGTAAGGCTTGTGTTGGAGGAGTAAAGGACAACCCCCCTTCTTTGGTCAGCCACGTAATCAGCAAGATAGAAATCAATAAGGCAATAACGGCATAGGTTTCAACAAGGGCTGGAATCAATATAGCACGCCCGCCCTCTTCGGGTTGTTTCCCTGTAAGATTGATAGCCGCTGTTGCAGCCTTGGCCTGAACAATTGCCGTTATATATTCTACGATGCCCATGCATATAGCAATGAGGAGAATGGAAAGACCTACAGAGGGAGAAATATTTACATTACCAATAATAATGCCTGTACGCAGGGCAATCATAATAGCACCAATGAAACCATAAAAACCCTGGGTGCCAGGCAGCGCCATGAGTACGAGCATCTTCCCGAAGAGTTCAGGCTTTTCAGAGAGGACAC
>VGXX01000339.1 GCA_016873155.1 Planctomycetota bacterium
GATTTCCACCCAGATAAAACCAACAAAAACGCTGCAATGCGAATCCCAATCCACGCACCTGAAATATTCTCTGCCATCTCTAAAAGACGCTGTCTCGTTATTTCTGCATTCGTTATTTTTAATACTTTCATTTGCTTCCTCCCGATTTATTATGCAAAATAATCGGGATTTAGTATATACTTCTATCATCTCTTATGTCAACTTATTTATTGCGTTTACTATAGTTTTTGGAAAGGAGACAACAATGTCTCAGCAAATCAAATATGAGGATGAGATAATTAAAGAAATACGGGATATGTCTGACGAACAAATTCTTAATCTTCTTAAAATCATTCGTATTTTCAAGAAGAGTATTATATTACAAAGAAATGAGGATTTTTACATCAAGAAAGAATTCGATGAATGGGATACTTTAAGTGATGAAGCACTAAAAAATTTTGAAGGATCGTTATAATGAAAGCCGGGGATATATATTTAGTTGAAATCCCTGGATCAAATGGACGTGAACAGCAGGGTGTTAGACCCGCTATCATTGTCCAAACTACAGTAAATATAGATAAAGTTCCTACCGTTTTAGTCGTTCCTTTCACTACAAAGATTAAGGCAGCTTCTTTCCCTTTCACGTTTATTATTGAACCAGACGCGTCTAATAATCTAACTTCAACATCTGTGGCTTTGGTGTTTCAACTAAGGGCAATAGATAAAAAGAGATTGAAAACCAAACTTGGTTGTCTGAGCTCTCACGATGCTGAAATCTTAAAACAAATTCTCAGAGATATTATAGAAAAATGAAATGTTTAACCAACTTCTTTTAAATGGCATTATTGCTGGCAGTATTTATGCCCTTATCGCCCTAGGGTTCACCATTATCTACAAAACTGTCCGATCCTTTCAATTTGCGCACGGCGTTGTTTATACGGCTGGCGCTTATTGTGCCTACAATCTTTCCCCTACGTATCATTACTATTGAAGCATCCAATTCTATTTTGCATATGGGTCTGATACCCCTGCTTCGTGGAAGGTAGCCATTTCATTCAATAATTTTACTGCTGCCTCCATTATGCCTATTCCCAGGGCGGCACCCGTTCCTTCTCCCAGTCTCATGTTTAAATCCAATAATGGGGTTTTGTTTAAGAGATTTAACATCATCCTGTGCCCTTTTTCTGCTGATACATGGGAAGCGATTAAATATTTATTTACCTTTGGCTCTATCGCATTGGCAATCAGGGCGCCTGCCGTTGAAATAAAACCATCCAGGACTATCGGTATGCGATAGCGAGCGGCACCCAAACATAAACCGGCAATTCCGCCAATTTCAAATCCACCGACCTTTGCAAGCACATCTATCGGATCATTGGGATTGGGCTGATTTACGGCAATTGCCTTTCTTATCACCCTAATCTTCTTCTGCAGCGATTCTCCGCCTAACCCTGTTCCACAGCCCGTCACCACCTCAACGTCTAATTTACCCAAAACGGCAAGAATGGCGCTGCTTGGAGTTGTGTTACCAATTCCCATATCTCCTGTACCGACAATATCCAATCCTTCTTCCATCTCTTCTTCTATCAACTCAATGCCAGCCTCAATAGACCGGATCGCCTCTTCTCTGGACATTGCAGGACCCTCTGCCATATTTCTCGTGCCCAAACCAACCTTCTTTATTTTCAGACATTGTTTGGCTTCAAGATGGGATACTACGCCGCAATCAACCACAACCACCTTTGCGCCAATATGACGTGCAAGGACATTGATAGCCGCGCCGCCTGCCATAAAATTTTGTACCATTTGTTCCGTCACTTGCTGAGGAAAGACACTCACACCCTCTGCCACCACGCCGTGATCGCCCGCCATCGTAAATATCTTTTTATGCTTTATCTTACAATTTAAATCACCCTTTATGGAGGCATATATCATTGCTAACTCTTCCAACCTTCCCAAACTACCGCTCGGTATGGCAAATGCCTTGAATTTATTCCTGATGTCTCCTTGCGC
>VGXX01000340.1 GCA_016873155.1 Planctomycetota bacterium
CCTCCATTTCACGTAATTCGGACAGCATCTATGGTAAACCTGGTTTTTAAAACAGCTAATACTTGTCCAAAATACCAATAAATTCCATGGGTATGCTTGGACTTCTCTGCTAATTTGGACAGCAATGATGTGTTTTAGCCTTTCTATTCTGAAAATACAAGGCTTCTAAGGAATTTAATCCTTGTCTCTTTTTACTATTTTTGATATGTTTTCACAAATTAATGAGCGGCAACAAATAACTGATCCGGTACAAAAAGACAAACTGGAAAAGGAAAATAGAACAGTAAATAAGTCAATAAAAAGGAAAAAACTGTCTTATGCAAATCGAAGAAAAATCGTTAGAAACGTGGCTGTGGGATGCTGCATGCGTGATACGCGGCGAGAAAGACGCACCCAAATACAAGGACTATATCCTGCCTCTGGTCTTTGTAAAACGGCTTTGCGATGTCTTTGATGACGAGATAAACCGCATTGCAAAGCAGGTGGGTAACAGAACCAAGGCACACAAACTTATAGAAAAAGACCACAAACTTGTCCGCTTCTACCTGCCATTAAAAGCAAAAGACCCTGAAAAAGATGATATATGGTCGGTTATCAGAACCTTAACTGACAAGGTTGGCGAGCAACTGACCAGTTTTATGCGGGATATTGCTAAATTTAATCCTCGCATAGAGGGCATCATTAATCGCATTGATTTCAATGCCACGACCCACGGTCAAAGGGATATTTCAGAAGATAGTTTAATCAAGCTGATAGAAAAGATTAGCCAAAAACGCTTGGGATTAAATGATGTTGAGCCAGACATCATCGGCAGGAGTTATGAGTATTTAATCCGCAAATTTGCAGAGGGCGGAGGTCAGAGCGCAGGTGAGTTCTATACGCCGAGAGAAGTGGGTATGATTATGGCAAAGATATTAGACCCGGAGTCAGGTATAGAAGTATATGATCCATGTTGCGGCTCCGCAGGTTTACTTATAAAGTGCGAGTTAGTGCTGGATGAGAAGATGATAAAGCAATCTTTAAGAAAATATGCACCTCTTCAACTCTATGGTCAGGAATTCATAGGCACCACCTGGGCAATGGCAAACATGAATATGGTCATCCACGACATGGAAGGCAGGATTGAGATTGGCGATACCATGAAAAGCCCCAGGTTCAAAGAGGGAAACAGATTGAAGAGGTTTGATTTGGTTATCACGAATCCCATGTGGAATCAAAAGACCTTTACAGAAAAGGATTATGAAAATGATGAGCTTGACCGCTTCAAGGCAGGCATACCACCGACAAGTTCTGCTGACTGGGGCTGGGCTCAACACGTCCTTGCAAGCCTGAAGGACAACGGCAGGGCTGCCGTAGTTCTTGATACTGGCGCTGTTTCAAGGGGTTCAGGCAATGCATCAAGTAATAAAGAAAAGGACATCAGGAAATGGTTTATTGAGCAGGACTTGGTTGAGGGGGTTTTGTATCTGCCCGAAAATCTTTTTTACAACACCACAGCGCCAGGCATTGTGTTATTCCTCAACCGGAACAAGCCCAAGAACAGAAAAGACAAGGTATTTTTAGTCAATGCCTCTTTGGACTTCGAAAAAGGCGACCCCAAGAACTTTATCCCGGAAGCAAGCCAGAAAAAGATTGTGGATGCCTTTCTGAAATGGAAAGAGATAGAAAAATTCAGCAAGGTAATCAGTAAGGATGAAATTATCAAGAACGATTACAATATTTCCCCATCCCGTTATATCCATACCGCAGACGCAGAGGAGCATAGACCCATCGCTGAGATAGTGGAGGAGTTATACGGATTGGAAGACGAGGCAAAAAGGATTGATAAGGATTTGAAGGAGATTTTAAAAAAGATAGGGTGTTAGATGACAGATATCAGTGGTAGCATGAGTTGATCCTGCGGTGAGGTGGTGGCAGGAGTTTCCTCCTGCCACCTGATACGGCTGCAGTAAGGTTGCAGTCAGGAGGAAACTCCTGAC
>VGXX01000341.1 GCA_016873155.1 Planctomycetota bacterium
TGTTGATAGGTAGTCTTCTATCTCATGCTTAATCTCTTCCTTTGTAGTTGGTGCACCCTCAACACGATTTTTCAATGCCTGTATTTGCTCTTGCTGCCTGAGCACCGATTCTTCCATCTGCTTCAATTGCCACTTTAAATCCTCTGTCTCACTCTCTGTTGTCTGTACAGCCTGCTGGGCAAAGGTATCGTTAAGCAAGCCCTGCGTGTAAATACTGCACGCTACCACAGCGGACGATAATACATATTTATACCATTTTCTACTCATACGAAAAACCTCCTTTTCTCAAAAACTTTATCTAAAATACACCTGTTGCCATAATAAAATTTCTTTGTTAATGAATTATTAAGGAATTGTTAATTTTGTGTTAAATCAAAACTGATTATGGGTGCTTAATGCTGGGAGAGTATTTAACGGAAAAGACCCTCATGACGCATAATGTCAGGACGAGAAAGGTCAACGTGCCCATTTTATACAGATCGAACTCTTTGAACCAACAGGCCATTATTTCTGTAACCATTACCACAATAACCGTGTCAATAATGTAAGTAACCTTTACGCGCCCTTCTGAAAAATACGCAAGAGTAGTTTTAAACATCTCCAGAACGGCAAGGATGGTAAGAACGTCTATGATAATAATACGTAAGGCATGCTCTATATCCATTGAGAAGAGAAGTCGTAGATGGAGAATTGTTATAATAACACCGCCTAGCATGCCCGAAAGGATGGCAAGGATTAATATACTCAGTATCCATCGAGCCAGCCTTTCATAAAACAGAGAGGGATTGAATTCCATCCATCTATTTTTAAGGAAGCCGTTCAAAACCTCTAATTTCATATCATGCACTCCTCGTAATTCAATAACTGAGGGAGAAAGTTAATAATCTCTCTCCCCGCAAGATACGGTTGCCCTTATTATTGATTTACATGAAGGGGTATCATGAAAATATCATAAAGTTTGAACATTAAGGCAATGCTAAGGAATTGTTAAATTTCTGATAAGTTTAAAATATTAATTGATATTGTATTTTGAATCTATTTTCGTTTCTCTCTCTTTCTTCACTATCAGTTACAAAGTGACTAAAGTCCGTTTGTACTTTTGAGCGATGACCGCGAAAGTAATAATTGATGCCCAATGCATACTCCCTCTGAATATCTTCCGGCAAATCATTGTTAGGGTCAAGCAGGGAATAACGGGTTGCAAGTTCCAGTTTTTTGGGTATTACAAAATAACCTGCCTGGGTATAGAAGCCATCCGAATTTACGGTGTCGCCGCCATCATCGGACTCAGGGTCTTTCGACCTTACGTAGTATTCGCTATCCCAGGTAACCCCTTTATATCTCATTCCCAACTCAATGTTTCCAATGATTGTATCGGTATCCACCGGTTTGATATCTCGCTCTTTTGCATTATAGATTACCGATGCGCCAATGACGGCGTTAAATTTCTCTTCGTATTTCACGTCGGTCTCATCCCAACCCCCTACTATTGAATAAGATTTATAGTCTCCAAAAGGATAATACCGTGCAGTAAGCACATACAGGAGTTCATTGTCGATATTTTCATCCTTTCCGATTGCCTTTGCGGGATTCTGGCCAACACCGCGAAAAACTGCTGCATGATATTCCAGATGTTTATCAAAAGGCAGTCCAAAGATATCCAATCCGTAATCACGGTCCTGTTTAAAGGCATCGCTGGCAATAGACCTGTCCTGGAATAAGAGCTTGAAACCCGATGAAATCCATTGCCGGTTGGCGGGAACCTTAAAATATCCAATCTTTGCCATTAAATCTGTAGACGGCGTCCAGTAGACATAATAATCTCTCAGATTCACCTCAAAACTATCTCCATCGAGTTCCACATAGTAATTCACATCCTTGCTATAGATATTGCCGCCAAAGCACAGCCTTGCCCTGCGGACATCAATGTCCGTTTT
>VGXX01000342.1 GCA_016873155.1 Planctomycetota bacterium
TCAGGAAACTTTAGGTAAAGGTTTTTTATGGAAATCAGAAAATTCAAGAAGCTTCTCGTTGCCAACCGTAGTGAAATAGCGATACGGGTCTGCCGGGCAGCGCATGAGCTTGGTATCAGAACCGTGGCAATATATTCCCACGAAGACCGCTTTGCACTTCACAGATTCAAGGCAGATGAAGCGTATCAGATCGGAAAGGGTAAGGAGCCGGTCAGGGCTTATCTGGATATAGACGGAATCATTCAGCTTGCCAAAGACAAGGAAGTTGATGCTATACACCCGGGTTACGGGTTTCTCTCAGAAAATGCTAACCTTGCCCGCGCCTGTGAACAGGCAGGCATTACCTTTGTCGGTCCCCGTCCCGAAATTCTCAATATGCTTGGCGATAAAACATCGGCCAGGAAAATTGCCGAGGAAGCACAGGTTCCCATACTTTCCGGATCTAATCATCCTATTAAAAGCCTGGACGAGGTAAAGTCTTTTTGCAGCAATCTGGGATATCCGGTCATAATCAAGGCCGCTCACGGCGGCGGCGGCCGCGGTATGCGCGTGGTTCGAAGCGAGTTGGAATTGAGCCATCGCCTGAATGAGGCGCAGCGTGAATCCCTGACAGCCTTCGGTTCCGAGGAGTGTTTTATTGAAAAATACGTAGAAAAGGCGCGTCATATAGAGGTGCAGATTCTCGGTGACAAGTACAATAATATTGTACACCTGTTCGAACGCGATTGTTCACTTCAAAGACGACACCAGAAAGTCGTTGAGATTGCCCCGGCGCAAAATCTTGAAAAAAGCCTCAGACAGCGCATCTGTGATGCAGCCGTAAAAATATGCAAATCCGTAAATTATGATAATGCCGGTACCGTAGAATTTCTTCTCGACACGGAAACCAATAAGTATTATTTCATCGAAATTAACCCCAGAATTCAGGTCGAACATACCGTTACTGAAACGATAACAGGATTCGATCTGGTTAAGAGACAGATATTAATCAGTGAAGGGTTTCCCTTAAATTCTCCGGAAATCCGCATACCGAACCAGGAAGCTATTCACATTAATTGCATTGCCTTTCAGTGCCGGATTACCACAGAAGACCCTTCCAATAAGTTTATTCCGGACTACGGTCGCCTCCAGCATTATCGTTCTGCCGGTGGCATGGGCATCCGTCTTGACGCCGGGACTGCCTTTTCAGGCGCTCTGGTAACGCCATACTACGACTCTATGCTCGTAAAAGTTACGGCTTTTGGAACTTGTTTTGAAGAAACAGCGCACCGTATGGACAGGGCATTGCATGAGTTCCGGATACGTGGTGTAAAAACCAATATTCCGTTTCTCATTAATCTGATAAACCACAAAGATTTTCTGAAAGGTAAATGCACCACGCGTTTCATTGACGAAACGCACAATCTTTACAACTTCCCGATCCGCAGGGACCGTGCTACCTGCATCATGCGTTTTATGGGAGACGTCACGGTCAACGGTCATTCTCTTATCACGGAAACACCGAAGTCTATATGCCGCCGCAAAGCGCCGGTTCCGGCTGTTGACCATAAAAATCCCAGACACAAAGGCAGTCGTGACCTCCTTCTGGAAACAGGGCCTAAAAAATTCACCCAGCACATCCTCAAAGAGAAAAAACTGCTGTTAACGGACACGACTTTCCGCGATGCGCATCAATCACTGTTGGCTACCCGCATGAGAACTATAGACATGCTGAAAATAATCGAGGTCTATTGCAGAAACCATGCTGATTTCTTTTCGCTTGAGATGTGGGGCGGGGCAACCTTTGACACCACCATGAGATTTCTCATGGAATGTCCTTGGGAACGCCTCCGTTCCATGCGCAATCTTGCGCCCAATATACTCTTCCAGATGCTGCTCAGGGCATCCAATGGCGTTGGTTATACTAATTACCCCGACAATGTCGTCAAGGCGT
>VGXX01000343.1 GCA_016873155.1 Planctomycetota bacterium
AGGTAGATAATATCTTCAGAATAGGGGACTGTTTTGTAACCGGAGAGTATGGAATTTTCGTTCACGAAATTAAAAGTATACATAACCCACTTTCCCGCGTAATAATCGGCGATCTTTTTTATATCTCCAACGCCTGTCCCTGGGAAAAGATCCAAATCGTATCCTGATTCATCATCATAGGTCACACCTCCCCATTCAACCTTATCAACTGCAAAATAAGACCCGGCGCATATTCCCAAATAACCTCCACCTTTTTTTACGAAATTGCGAATGCGTTCTTTTCCTGTCTTGTTTATAAAATAGTTGTACCACGCAGCGTATCTTCCCGGAAACAGGATGACCTTGTAAAGACTGGAAAAATCTTGGGTAGAATAATTAAGGTCGCTATCGCTTATTTCTTCGTAAGTTTTCCCCGACGTCGTCAGCATGTTTTTGATAGCAATTACTCCATTTGGCCATACACCAAAATCGTACAAATATTTGCCAGTTCTTGAATCATTATAAATGGCAACATCGGCGCCATTCAGGGCAACCGCTACTTTTGCAGAAGGAGCAGAGAAAAGACAGGTCAATAATATAAAAAAGAATATTATTGCTTTAGGCCATGTCTTAATTATATTTTTACTTCTCATTTTCCATCACCTATCTTGATTGTATAGGAATTTTCATTTTATTTATGCGGTTTTCAAGTCCATAACCTATAGGATAAATAGTTTATGGAAGACCTCCCCTTCATCCCCTCCTTGCGAAGGAGGGGATTGAGGGGTGGTTATAAGTTCAGTAAAAATTTTCCCAAGTTATTTCTTCACTACTGCCCGTTCGATAGTTACCGGAGTAGCCGGGACATCGCGTTGTCCTGCCTTTGTGGTGGTAGATACGCTCTCAATGGCGTCTACTACATGCATCCCTTCCACAACCTTGCCGAATACGCAATAACCCCAGCCACTGGAGGTTTTTCCTTTATGGTCAAGAAAGAAGTTGTCTACGGTATTGATGAAGAATTGCGCTGTGGCGGAGTGGGGTTCCATGGTGCGCGCCATAGCCACCGTGCCGCGTTTGTTCTGAAGTCCGTTGTTAGCCTCGTTATCTATCGGGGCGTGCGTTGACTTTTGCTGCATATCTTCGGTAAAACCCCCGCCCTGAATCATGAATCCCTTGATTACCCGGTGAAAGATGGTGCCGTCATAAAATCCCTCACGCACGTAGCCGAGAAAGTTTTCCACCGTATTTGGCGCTGCTTTTGGATCAAGCTCCAGGACAATAATGCCTTTGCTGGTTTCCAGCATAACGCGCGGATTGGGCGAACCTGCCCATACAGCTTGTGCAACACAAAATAAGGCGATAAAAAGTGTAATGAATGTCTTTTTCAAAATACTCCTCCTTTCAAAGATATCAAACGTTAAGAAATTCCGATCTGGTAGGGGTAATTCATGAATTACCCCTACATGCTGTAATATTTTTTTCTTATTTTATCACGAAGGATTTATGGTAGCAATGCCTTTATACATGTACCCGAATGCTTTAGGGGTCTTTTCCAGGTAAAATTGGTCTAACTTTAAAATCCTTAAATTACAGGATTCCACGAGTTCTTTGATATTTCGGTTTAAGTTGCAGCCGCAGGAAAGCGCCTTATTGATTGGATTCAATCGATGCTGCCATTTCTGGACTCGGTAATCAGGACTAAGACCGTGTTCAGCAAAAAAGAATCGCCCATCGGGTTTTAGAACTCTGGCAATTTCTGACAAGGCCCGATGGATATTGTTAATACTGCATCATTGCTGTCCAAATTAGCAGAGAAGTCCAAGCATACCCATGGAATTTATTGGTATTTTGGACAAGTATTAGCTGTTTTAAAAACCAGGTTTACCATAGATGCTGTCCGAATTACGTGAAATGGAGG
>VGXX01000344.1 GCA_016873155.1 Planctomycetota bacterium
TCCCTCTACGCCCAACATCATCGGGATATTAGGACCGTGAATGTCCGCATCGGCTATCCCAACCTTAAAACCCTTTCGAGCCAGTGCAACTCCGAGATTCGTTGTTACGGTGCTCTTGCCTACCCCGCCCTTGTTGCTCATCACAACGATCTTGTAAGTAATCTCTTTCATACGCTGTGCAATTGCCCACTTGTTGTGTTCTATCTGGTCCAGTTGGCAGGACAACTGTTTCTCACAGAGTTCACAGGTAAACGGAATCTTGCATTCTGGCATTACATCCCCCTTCTCATACGTATATGTGCCACACTAACCATAAAAAACTTTATCGATGAAATATCTTTATTCTTCGTGTAAATTTTTATACACGATACAAGATGCATGATACACGATGAAGGTTGCACGATATACTGTGTGTGTCCCACATCCTTCATCTTTCATCCTTCATCTTTTATCTTGCCTCTTGCCTCCTGCTTCTTGTTGCCGCCTCGCCGCACTCAATATCTTTCCGGTATAATTCTAATAGCGCACGTATTATTTATGGTATTGCATGCATATTCGCAAACCCCGCAACCCACACACTTATCCTCATTAATTACCGGTTTGCCGTCTTCCTGATATAACGCATCGCCTTGTAACGGGCATTTTATGTAACAAAGCTGACAATCCTGCCCTCCCCACGCCAAACATCGCGACTGATTAATCTCTGCAACTCCCATTCTGACTTTATTCACATGTTCAACGGGTTTTAATGCCCCCTCTTTACACGCTGCGATACACAACAACCCATTGCACAAAACGCATGGATTTTCCTTCGGTACAATAACAGGCGTACCGACCGCCACATCCATCAATCCATTCGACCTCCTGATAGCCTTCGCAGGACATGCCTTGATGCACTCATCACAACGGGTACACAGGGAAAGGAATTCCGTCTCTTCAATTGCGCCCGGAGGACGCAAATAATCTCCCTTGGGCATCACGCGATCAACCTTTTTACCGGCATAATCAGCGACCTTGTTTCCTACAAAGCTAAACAAATCCTTAAAAAGCTGCCGCCTATCCAGTATCTTTTCTGTATTATCCATAGCAAAACTATCTGCAAACCCCAAAGAAAATAATCAAACAAAATAAGTTTACTTCAATAAAAATAGGTTGTCAAGGCTAAATCCCGACTAGTCATTTGTGCAAAAGCATCAGAATTTAGTTTGTTTTTGCAGTCCATTTTTTATAATTTATATGTTATGAAATTCAAGGTTCCCGTAATATCCATTGTAGGCAGGTCTAACAGCGGCAAGACCACCCTCATTGTAAAGCTCGTGAAAGAATTAAAATCCAGGGGTTATAAAGTCGCCACCATGAAACACAGCCATCATTGTTTCGAACTGGATACTGAAGGCAAAGATAGCTGGTTACACACGCAGGCCGGGGCCGATGCTGTCGTAGTGGCTTCACAAAATATGATGGGCATCATGCGACGGTCACCGAAAGAACTCCCCCTGACGGAAATTATTAACACCTATTTGCAGGACGTGGACATTATCATTGTCGAAGGCTATAAGACCGAGGCCATGCCGAAGATCGAGGTATTTCGCTCAGAAATTAGCGCTGAATTGGTATGCAAGGACGATAAAAACCTGATAGCCGTTGTCGGTGACAAGAATCCGGGGATTGGTATACCTTTTTTTCACATCAATGATAAAGTTTCTACCATTATAGATTTTTTGTTAAATTTTAATGCCCGAAGGGCAGAAAGCATATAGCCGGGGGTGAAGCCCCATAAGCGCTAACTTGTTTCAGGCAAGCTCGAAGTATTTTGATATCTGTGTCTTTCGGATTCTTGTATTTTCTGCCAAAGAACAAGCAATGTCGTTCCAGTACTTAAGAACTTCCTGTAATGA
>VGXX01000345.1 GCA_016873155.1 Planctomycetota bacterium
GAAATGCTTTCACGTCTGGCAAATTTAAACTTTTTAAAATGCGCTCTCTCTTTTAATTCCAATCCACAGATACGACACTTTCCATCCTCACTCATGGTTTCAAATCCATGCCCATTGGGGCATACGTATTCAGTCACCTTTCTTATCTCTTCTGCCGTGTCCATGAGGGCAGCCCGACCGGTCAAATCCTGAACGGCTTCTTCCAGCTTATCCAATCGGGTTTCCAACCGTTTACTGACCACCGGTTCACTCTCCTTGACGGCAGCGCTTTCTCTCATACTCCTTTTAATCATCTCCACGTCCTTCTGGACATCACTTACCCTCACATAGCATTCGTCGATATCTTCTACCTTCTTTTCCAGACGATTCAGCCTATCATTTACCTGTTCTAGATTTTCTTGTGACAGGTCGGCTGATAGAGATGTCCCTTCATAGGCAATTGCAACAAAAATACACGTACAAAATAATAAAAAGTAACTTTTTATTTTCTTTTGATAAATATTTCGGAACAAATCCATTACGTTTCTCCTTTCCCCCTCGGAAATAAAATTCATAAAATCGTGTTCAAACAGGTTTCCTGGCTTCCGGGTCTTCCTACTTTCTGCGCCTTCCCAGAAAGCCTTTTAAACGGCTTTCCAGTGGCGTATAGCAGATTTCGTTGCCGGTTACAGTTGCGGGGCAGCTCCCGTTTTTACGGGATTCCCTGAATATTTGAACTATTTACAATATTTAGGACGCAGATTTCCGCAGATACACGCAGACAATAATTTTTAATCCCTGACAATCGTTCGACTGAGCGCTCACGACGAAGTCTGTGTGCATCTGTGTCCAAGATACAAATTCCTTTTTTCGTAAGTTTTTATCTTCCTTTTATCACCCCTCTCTTCGTAAATATCCACTTGCATACAAAAATTGATTTTTAGAAATATCTATTCAGACCCTTCTGGCACATAAATTACTTTTCCATCTTTTAATCGGTAAGCTGTCCCCAGACGAGTGCCTTCTCCTTGCAAATTCTTGTCTGTAACCTTTTCAACCTTTATTTGCTTACCTTTCTTGGTAACAATCTCCACCTGACCATTGTCGTTTTTCTTGACCATGGTGATTTCTGTTTTTGGTGAGAGGAAATCAAGCAGGCTGTATGCGCTGATTAAGGCGCCGATAAGACCTACAATGAATACTACTCCTACATCAAAAAGATTGGCCACACCCGACATGGGGTCTTCCTGATGAAGGTCGACTTCCTTTCCAATAACTCTGCGTCTTTTCTTAAGGTATCTCATTTTTGTATTAGTTCAGTTCACCGCAGAGAACGCAGACGTCGCAGAGAAAAGGAGGCTGAGAAGTTGAGAGGTTGTGAAGTTTAGCTTCCCAATTTCTCACCCTCTGGTAATTCTCTGGGCACGCTGCGGTGAACTATTCCTCCCTTTTCATGATACTTTCCGTAAAATACTCAAGATTCTTAATGTCGTTATTGATCCATCTATTTTTTACCGTTGAAAGATAATATGCGGCGATTCCAATCGCTAATCCTACAACGGTGGTAGTAAAAGCGATAATGATATTGTTCGACAGCTTTTCAAGATCACCCTGGGATAACGCTGATAAGGCAGGTCCCATCGGGATTATCGTTCCCATCAAACCGAGGGTGGGACCTACACGGATCATGAGTCGGAGTTTATCCAGACTTTTAACCATTTTTTGTTCCTTACTTTGCAACAGATACTCTATTCGAATCTCTCTGCCACTTTTATCCCTTTTCAATTCGTTCACAAGTTCTCTGAAATATCCTTGAAAACAAGATGGCATCCTCTGTATCTCCTGAGATGTAAATCTGAGGATATTATTATTTGAAAAGGATTCTATAAATTCATTTGGATTTTGGTTTTGAGTTTGTT
>VGXX01000346.1 GCA_016873155.1 Planctomycetota bacterium
TCCCGAACAACCTCCACCAAAGGTTTATGCGTCAGGGCGGGTTGGTATGTAGTGCCGACCTTTTTATACGACCCCTTGATTTTACTGGCTCAGCGGGTTATCTACCCCTCGAATTGCGAAAGTCGGGCTAACATAGACTTTAAAATTATATTAAGTTCTATTTTCAGATTATTTTTAGAAATCCATGAAGATATTCTTACTAACGAAAAAACAATTATCGTGATAACAAGTATATCTACCCAGTTATAATGAATCATTTTTAGAAAATGCGAAGGAGAAAAAACTAATAGAAATGGCCATATAATCACCGAACCGCCTACTATAGAACCAATAAGAAAAGATGCTATTCGCATAGGATAAACCCAATTAAATTTGGCATATTTCATTCGGCTATTGATCGCACCAGTTATTACAAATCCGATCACAAAACAAAAACATGTCTGCCAACTGTCAATATCATAGCTCATTTTTATAATTTCTGAAAAAACAGCACGCAGTGCAAAAAATATAGCCACAAAGATAAGAATGCAGATTAACCTTCTATTTCTTGTAATCATAGTATTTTTCCTATCACTTTTTTTATGGGTTACCTTTTCCCATCTAATTGATTTCTCAACGAATATCAAGTAACTTATACTTATCGTTGCCAGGTATTGCCGTCCAATCAAGAATATTGCCCTTTTCTGGAAGTCCAGGCAACTCGAGAACTTCCAACGTATCAACCGCGCCACGAAGTTCATTGGCTATCCTTGAAGCATAGTTGCGCCCAGGTTTATCATTGACAGGCAGGATAATAATTTGCTGTATCTGGCTAAGTATTTCAATGTTTTTAGCCCTTATAGCCGAGTGGATTCCAGAATCAAGGCAGGTGGCCATCAAACCCCATGAGTTCAACAAATCTGCTTCACTTTCTTCTTCCACTATAAAGGTATAGCTGGATTAACAAGTTCCGGCAGCCGGTAAAGTGTCCGTCCATACCCTCTACCTTCAACCCACTTGCAACCCTCTAAGTGTTTGAAGGCAAAATCCTTTGACCTAACATTTCTTCCAGATACAGTCCGCTCCTTGATATAAAGCAAATTCCCTGCTTCATCCGTGTATTTAAACCTTAACATGTCGCTAGGCTTGTTGGACTCAACAATGCCAGCCATCGCCCCGATTTCACGCAATGCCGTTTGGAAATCAACTCCCTTTCTCCCCATGTAGAATGTAAAAACATCTATCTCCCCTTATTATATTACATGAACAGCGATATAGGCCTGTTTCAAGGTTCGCGCTTAAATAAGAATTAGTATCGTCTTCACAAAGCGGACAAGGCCCTATCGCCTCCAGTTTGCCATCCACTTTTTTTAAAGAAGGCATAAGCTCTTGGTAAAATTTTGCTTTGTCTAACTTGCTGACAATTTCTGCTTTATCTATCTTCAACATTTTTTGATTTCTCCACTATAAACGATTCTCCAAATAGTAGGATTAAGGGCTGGCTGTTGGAGTCAGCTTTTCGCATCATCAAGCTAACCCTAAAAGATACGGATGAATCACATAAAAACAAACAGCATTATATAAAACAGGTAAAAGTTTCAAGGTGAAATGCTATTACATTTGCTATTACTATTTTCCTTTCCTATCGCTATCACTACTTTACCTCAACATGGTTAGGTCTTTTATACTAAGTTGCATTCAAAGGAATGCTAATAATCCAGTCGAAACCAGCTATCCCGGCGATTTTTTTCTTGTCATTTTCCAGTGTCACCAAAGCGTCCATTAGTATGTCCTCAACTGCATCCATACTATCAAACACCTTGTTCGCAAACCACTTCTCGCGTATCTCATCCCAGATATGTTCCACAGGATTGCATTGTGGACTGTAAGCGGGCAACCAAACCAACCTCATATTTT
>VGXX01000347.1 GCA_016873155.1 Planctomycetota bacterium
CAGGTGCGTATCAAGCAAGCATTAAAGGAACTGGGGATGCAGGCGATGAGTCCGGTAAAGGAGAAACTCGGAGACGGCTATTCCTACGAGGAGATACGGCTAGTCAGGGCAAAGATGCTACGGGAAGGGGAATAGGGAGAAAAATATTAAGCCACGAATGAACACTGATTGTCACGAAGTGTAATTGTTTATCTGATTCAAAAAAGAACACCCCCCGGCCCCTATTTTTAGAAGGGAGAGCAGAAGTCCCCTCTAAAAAGAGGAGATTGAGGGGTGTGTTAATTTGATACAATCAATTGCATTGCCTCCCAGTAATTTACTTTTTAACTGTCACAGCTATTGACTTCGTCTGCCCTGCCGCCTGGAACGCGATCTTTGCCTTGCCAGTCTTCTTCTTTGCGGTAATGGTAAATGTTGCCTCACCATTGGTATCCGTGATTTCGCTGAGCGATGAAATTGATATAAGCCTTTTGCCGGATGGGGCGATATTTGCCGTTATCGTTTCACCTTCTACAGGGCAACCGTCTTCGCCTGTTATCTTTACAGTTACCTCACTACCTGCTTTTTTGTTGAGTGTTAGCTTGTTAGGAGATACTACAATTGAGGTAGCTACGCATACAGGAGAAGCTGTTGATATTGGTGTGACTGAAGGAGACGGTGTGGGAGTCGTTATTGCTGAAGTTATGCCAAAACTTGAGAGTTGGACGTTTGATGAACCATCATAGCCAACATACAATGTGTCATTAACGATAACGCTGTGGGGACGCGTCCACGTGCCGTCTATGACCTGGGTATTTGAAAGCAAGTTCCAATCGTAATCGTAGGTGGCGCGATAAAGCGGGCCACCGGTGTCGCCGCTTCCGCGTCCGTAATGGATGATAAATTCCTGTGAATTGGGTTCTACAGAAAGTGCAGAGACGATGCTGAGCATCCCTTTGTCGGAAAGTATTGTCGCCTTATTTACTACATTCCAGTCATTGTCAAAAATAAATCTATAGAATTCATCATTTTGACCGGGCGCTAAAGTAAAGGGCGCTACCAGGTGGAATTGGTTATTGGTGTAAACTGCTGCAGCGCCATTTGCATGGGTATTTGTGCCCCCGCCTATCGTATACGAATCGAGATAGCTAAGATTCGAATCGTATTTATAAACGGTGTGGCCTGTGCCGGGCAGGAATTTTCCGGCATAGATGTAAGTGCCATCACCCACGAGGAACATATCGTTTGTCGGCGGGTCGTTACTTACTACGGTAGCAATACCAGTCCTGTTTAAATCAGTATCCAATTTTAAAAGATACAAATAACCGCCCTGTCCGCCGCCTGCGGTGGAAAAGACCAGGTAATGATAGCCATTTTGGAAGATGTGTTTGTGGTCGGCAATCGTATCATTATTGTCGGTATCTGCGGTATCAGCCACGGTTGTCGCATGGCTGGTTACCTCATTGAGTGACAAATCGAATTTTCCTATCTTAATGACGCCGCTGCTTTCTGATGAAACTACGATATTCGTTCCGTCATAGACAGGCACACACCAGACAGCGCCAAAATCTATGGTTACCGTCTTTTCCAGGGTAAACGTTTGAGCGATAGCTTTGGTAGATATGAGAGTTATCAAATAAATTAATAGGCATGAATAGGTGAGAATACGTGTCTGTTTCATAATTTAACGTCAAGGAATTTCAATGTGAAGAAATCAGCAAAATCCTTTTCTCTTTCACCCCTTCGGGGTTGATTCTTTTGGCGTTTCTTCGTCCAGGGGCTTCACCCCATAAGCGCTAACTTGTTTTATTGACAAATTTTATTCATCATGGTATTTTTATATCAATTATCCCGATGATCAACTATAGGAGGATAAAGCCATGATGAATGAAGATTGGGATCTTCTAAAAAC
>VGXX01000348.1 GCA_016873155.1 Planctomycetota bacterium
GCGCTCTTCCGTAATTTAATATTCCTCCTCTCATATTCATACTCCTTTCTGTTAAATTATGCTGCTTTCGGTAGCGACTTTTTATACACAAAGCAAATACCATTTAAAACAACCCCCTTATATGTTATGGTGTCTGTAATACATTGAAATAATATTTATAGTTAACTAAAATAGTTAACATATTATCGGGAAGGATTGGTTAACGGAAGGAGTCCGTAGGACGACTGGAGTTAACCAATCCTTCCCGCCCGAAAAATTGTTCATGAAGGAGCACGGGAAGATAGAGTCGACAACCCCCTGTCACACGATGACCTGGGCGAGACCTTACTCATCTTCTTTTTGCCAATTTCTGCAACCGTATGATCAATAGAATGTTATGAAAAAAAATCAATATAAGGCCATCAACGGGTGACAGAAATAGCTCGCTCCTCCAAGTGAATACCTACACTTTTTTACGTAAGGAGACAACGTAATGGAACAAAAAATGATTTATGTCGGCATTGACTGGGCTGATGATCATCACGATATCGTTATTACCGATGACTCAGCAAAAACACTCGAACAATTCCAGATCGACCACACCTGCGATGGGTTTGCACTGCTTCATTCACACCTTGCAAACCACCAAACATCTCCCGGTCTTGTATTGATCGCCATCGAGACAAGCCGTGGACTTCTGGTGCATGAGCTTCTACAAAAAGGCTACACCGTCTATGCCATCAATCCAAAGGCAGTCAATCGTTACAAGGATAGGCATGTGCTTTCAAAAGCAAAATCTGATGCCCTCGATGCCCTGTCACTCGGCCATCTCTTGCGCACTGACCGACACCTGTTTCAACCAATTAAACCTCTTCCCGAAGATTACAGACTTCTCTCCAGGCTCTGCGAAGACCTGCGGAAAATAGTTGATGAAAGAGCAAGAGTTGTAAACCAGACCATTTCCTGCCTGAAAGAATTCTACCCAAAGGCGCTGGAGATATTCTCTCTGAATTCTCAGATATTCATTGACTTTCTCAAGGCATTTCCCGATCGTGACACTCTGAGTGCCTGTACCAAAAAGACATTCCTTGTGTTTCTCAAGAAACATCGCTACCCCTATCCCACCAAAGCTGAAGAACTTTGGAAGATAATTCAATCCCCAACCCTTCAGCCAGATAGGGTAATCGCACGTACCGGAAGACTTCGCCTGGGAATGCTTCTTGATCAGCTCAAAAACCTGAAAGAACATATTGCCCACTATGAGCAAGAAATCCAAGCCATCCTGGATAGTCTCCCCGAATCAACTCCAGTCAAGAGTTTACCGGGTGTGGGTGAACGTCTTGCCCCAGAACTGGTCGCAACCCTTGGACCAAACAGAAAAGATGGACATCACCGGTTCCATGCTGCTGAGGAAATCGCAAAACTCTCAGGCTGCGTACCCGTTGTCAAGCAAAGCGGAAAATGGAAAAGTGTGTCTCTGCGTTATGCCTGCGTAAAACCCCTCAGAAGGACATTTCATGACTGGGCTTTTGCCAGTATCAACCACTCGTCCTGGGCTAGGGCATTTTACGATTACCACAAAGCAAGAAACCAAAGCCATTGCACCATCCTCCGCAATCTCGGTAAAAAATGGATTAAAATCCTTTTTGCTATTTGGTTAAAGGGCACTACCTACAATGAAACTTTGCATATTCAAAACCTCAAGGCGAGAAATGTCCCTTGGGCTATGGCTCTCTAATCATTAGTTTTTAAAGAACTTTTTAACTCTTTTTTTCTTTTAGAAAAAAAGGACTTGACATAGAATGTCTCACCCCCTTTGCTAAGGGGGATTTGGTT
>VGXX01000349.1 GCA_016873155.1 Planctomycetota bacterium
TATCGCTTTCCACTGGGGAAAAAGCCCCCAAATTGCTCTCTGGCGTGTCTTGATAAATTGGAAGATATTCTAAAGGAAAATTCTGGACATATTGCTGCTATGATTATGGAACCCCTGGTACAAGGGGCAGGGGGGATGATTATCCATCCTGCAGGATATCTATCAGGTGTACACGCCTTGTGCAAGAAGTATAACGTCCTGCTTATTTTGGACGAGGTGCTTACGGGGTTTGGTCGAACAGGCAAAATGTTTGCATGCTTACATGAAGATGTTGTTCCAGACATCATGTCACTGTCAAAAGGTATTAATGGAGGCTATATGCCATTAGCCGCCACGCTCGCCACGGAAGAAATTTTCAATGCCTTTTTGGGTAAATATACTGAACTAAAAACCTTCTTCCACGGACACACCTACACGGGAAACCCTTTAGGCAGTGCGGCAGCGCTGGCAAGTCTGGCGCTACTTGAGAAGGAACGTATCGTAGAAAGTTTAGAACCTAAGATTAACCACTTACGGACTAAACTCAAGCCCTTTGAATCTCTTAATTACGTTGGAGACGTCAGACAATGTGGCCTTATCGCCGCCATCGAATTGGTAAAAGATAAAACCACAAAAGAACCATATCCATGGGAAGAACGGGTGGGGATTCGGGTATGTCTCGAAGCGAGGAAGCGCGGTTTATTTATACGACCGCTGGGACATATCATCGTTATCATGCCACCGTTAATTATCAATACTGATGAATTAGACAGATTACTCAATATTATTTATGAGTCTATGCGAATGGTTACAGAATAACATTCCTGATTTTCATGTTTTCCTTTGAGGAGTTTTATTTTGTAAAAAGGAGGGAGTTGTTATGGTTAAAGGATACTTTATAACAGGCACAGATACAGGTGTGGGAAAGACCCTTGTCGCAGGCGGATTGGCAGCCCTTTACAAAAATAAAGGTTTGAATGTCGGCGTTATGAAACCAGTCGCTACGGGCTGTAAACGGGTAAATAACCGTTTGATATCCGACGACGCAGTTTTTTTAAAATTTTCGGCAGAGGCTGAGGATGAATACGACCTTATCAACCCGGTCAGCCTCGAACAGCCTCTTGCCCCAACGGTAGCCGCACGATTGAGTAATACAAAAATTGACACGGATAAAATAAATACGGCCTTTGATACATTATGCGAAAGACACGAATACATGATTGTCGAGGGTATCGGGGGGTTACTGGTTCCTATAGACGAATATTATTTTGTCGTGGATATGGCCGAAGAAATGGAACTGCCCGTAATCGTTGTCTGCCGTCCTACCCTTGGCACCATAAACCATACCTTGTTAACCGTCTCCTATGCCCGTCAACATGGACTGGACGTTAAAGGAATCATTATCAACGAATCAGCAGAGAACTGTGATGCCATTGTTAAAGATACAAACACCGATGAAATTAAGAGACTCACAAGTCTTCCGATATTAGGCACAATCCCTTTTCATAAAAAACTCGATATAAAAGATTACAACAAGGAGTTATTAATAAAAATTTTTCGTGATAATGTAGACAAAGATATTATAATATGACTTTGTTTTTCATGGTTCGTGTGTTCTAAAAGACCATGAGTTATATCAGGGTTCAGGTTGCAAACCTGAACCCGCAGTTTTTGAAGGTTTAATTAATTTGGAGTAAAGTAAATGAAAACTCAGTTAGAACTCGCACGCGAAGGTGTTATAACAGAGGCTATGAAAGAGGCCGCTGCCTACGATGACGTTTCCCCGGAATTTATCCGTGAAGGTATTGCAAAGGGACAGATCGTTATCTAT
>VGXX01000350.1 GCA_016873155.1 Planctomycetota bacterium
CAAACGAGGCCAAGATTAATAGTATCGCAATAATGAAAAAAGAACTCAGATAACTCAGATGTGCAAGCAGAAATCCTGCCAGAATCGGACCGGAGGCGTGGCCAATATCGAAGAGACTACCAAATATCCCCATCGCAGCGCCATAATGCTGTTCCTTGCAGAATTCGGCCACCATGGCCGCAGAGGAGGAAGTCACAAATGCCTCACCAACTCCGAAAATACTAGCCAAAGATAACAAAAGATAAAAATCACTCGTCAGGGGAATACAGGCAAAAGGAATAGCGCAAATCCACATGCCGGAGAAGATGATCGGTTTTCTGCCATACCGGTCAGAGATTTTTCCCATGAGCGGTTTTGCCAGAATGGTAGTGACAATTTGCGCTCCCCACAGAATCCCTGCCTGAAATGCATTCAGACCCGCAACGGTAACTGCATAGACAGGCAGGAATGCCTCTAATGCGCCTACCGACAGGTTTTGGATGCCTTCCATATTGCTGGTGATGATTACCCGATAATCGCTCACTACCTCTTTTATGCCTTTGGAAAACTTTCGCCAGGTATCTATCAGAGATATTGAACCATGTCCTGTTACCCGACTTACCGAAAAAAACACCTTCAGGGTGAAGGCTAAAGAAATCAAGCCAAAAAGCCCGCAGATACCATAGGCAATATGAAAATGGGCTAGCGTATGACTTCCATTATTACTAAGATATTGAAGGATATATCCGCCGAAAGGTGCCCCAACAAGGCTTCCAATAATGGTAATGGAGGAAAACCACGAAAGTTTTTCACCCTTCTGACCGCCGGCAGTATCGGCGATCATTGCCATAGACACAGGGCCGTAGATGGAAGTCGCCAGTCCGTGAAAAAACCTGATACCCACTAATTGCCAGTAATTGGTGACAAGATAGTAGACAAATGGGGTCAGGGCGAAAACCAGGACGCTTATGAGCAGCATCTTGTACCTGCCATAGATATCAGAAATGGCGCCTGCCGGTAATTTGAAGAAGATGCCCGTGATGGTTGACGCGCCAACTACGAATCCTATCGCCTCCGGTTTAGCGCCTAAGGACAGGGCAAATAAGGGTAATATGGGTGTTCTTGCCATTGCATAACTCGTCCTGGCAAAAAATCCCACAGTACAGAGGGCAATAAAAGGAGAAAGTAGTTTGTTGGTCATTTGAAAAGCCCAAAGTATTGCAGATTTTCCTTTAATCTATGTTCCAGGTCTTCTTTTATATGAAGCACAAACTCCTGAACCGCTGCTTTTCCCCATCGCTCACGGACATACGCTATATTCTCATGAATTTTTGCAAGGTCGTGAATTTCCGGTGCCTTTACCTTATTGTCATCAATCCAGTGATGAAGCTCCTCATAAGCATTTCCTGTTCTTTCTTTACTATTTTTAAAATGATCATCAAGAGGTGGCATATCTGTTACCTCCTTTCTTTGTCTGAAGAGTAATTTTGATAAAGCGCGTCAAATATTTCTAATCCCTTTTCAAGCAGTTTGTTGTCATTCTTTAATTTCTGACTCAACCCGGTAACAATGTGGGCTATTCCCTCTGCCTCTTTTCGACCGTATTTGTTGTCCTTTAAGTCAATTTCATGGACAATTTCAGCAATTGATTGTAACGCCGAATCCTTCAGGTCAAACGCCTTAATAAGGGTTTCAAAGGTACAGTCATCGCCATGATGGGTAAATTCTGCACCATACCTATCGAAAGGTATAGCATTTTTTGGCAGTTTATTTTCTCCTTTGGATATAAAGACGAACTTTGCATTTGGA
>VGXX01000351.1 GCA_016873155.1 Planctomycetota bacterium
AAAAGGCAAAGGAAGCCGATGCCCTGATTATTGCCTGCTATACGCCGTATTCTTCCATAGACTCGCTCACGAAGGCATTCATTGAGAGACTCTATCCCCTTCGTCATAAGCACGGGTTCATGGCAGGCAAGCCGGGAGGCGCAATCGTTACCTGCGCAATTCCAGCAACAAATAAGGCATTGCCGCCCGCCTGTGATATGGCAATAAACGCAATTATGTTTTATATGATGGAAGAAGGGATGAATTTTGTAGGCGCTGTCAAGATATTGGGAAACGTGCCCTGTATCAAGTGCGGTTACGGGAACGAGTGCAAGACGTCCGGCATAAAAATGATATTTGGAAATGAAGCCACAGTACAATCAGTCGGAGTAAACAAATTTGAAGAACAATCGGATGCCCTTGATGCCGCAAGGGAACTGGGTAAAAGGATAGCGAGTGTGCTTAAGTCAAAACCATAGGGTATAAAAACAATGCCAAAAATTGCAGACTACGAACCCATCGTCGGTTCCCATACCATTGAAGAATTGCGGATATTAGCAGGCAAGCTTCAGGGAAAGGTGATTCAGAACATCAATTCCACGGCGGTGGGAGGCGGTGTGGCTGAAATCCTCAATCGCATGGTGCCCTTATTGCAGGAACTGGGCGTGGACGCCCGATGGGATTTTATCAAAGGCGGCGAGAGTTTCTTCAACGCCACAAAGAAATTCCACAACGCGCTTCATGGAAAGTCTGAGGAAATAACGCCGCAGATGTTTGAAATCTTCATGGAGACAAGCCAGAGAAATATAGACGAAGTCAAGATTTATGGGGACATCATGTTTATCCATGATCCCCAACCTATTGCCCTTATCAAGAAGAAGACTTCGATGCCGGACAGCAAATGGATCTGGCGGTGTCATATTGACGTCTCAACTCCAAACAAACAGGTATGGGATTTTCTCACACCATTTATTCATCAATACGATGGCGCTGTTTTTTCTGCCCCGGGTTTTTCGCAGCCCTTACCCATAAGGCAATTTTTAATTTCTCCCTCTATCGACCCTTTAAGCGATAAAAATAAGGATTTGCCGCAGGAGACAATAGAGAAAGTTTTGGAAAAGTATCACATTCCAAAAGACAAACCCATTATCACCCAAATCTCGCGGTTTGACTATTTGAAAGACCCTGTCGGCGTTATCGAGGCGTATCGCCTGGTAAAGAAGCGCATTGACTGTCAGCTCATTATCGCCGGCGGCACCGCAACGGACGATCCGGAATCAACGAAGGTCTTCGCAGAGACAAAGGAAGCGGCCGGGAATGATACCGACATTCATATCCTCCCTGTTCCTTCCGGCAGCGATATAGAGATCAATGCCCTTCAGAGGGCATCTACGGTCATCGTGCAGAAATCACTGCGTGAAGGATTTGGGCTTACCGTGACCGAGGCGTTATGGAAGGCGAGGCCTGTTGTTGCATCAAGCACCGGTGGGATTCCGCTGCAGGTCAAACACAAATACAGCGGCCTCTTATGTCATAGTGTTTCCGGCGCTGCTTTTGCTATCAAACAATTATTAAACAGTCCGGAATACGCAAAAAGACTGGGAGAAAATGGCCGTGAGCACGTCAGACAAAACTTCCTTCTCACCCGTCATTTGAAGGACTACATGCTCTTGTTCCTGTGCATGTACCATCCGGAAGATATAGTTTATTTGTAATTTTCAAAATTACGTTGTAGCTGACGTAACAACAGATATTCCCTTTTTCATTTTGATTTTCAAGCAGGACTTAATGGTGTGATAAGAA
>VGXX01000352.1 GCA_016873155.1 Planctomycetota bacterium
TTCATCAACGCCTTTGTATGTTGCAATAATCTCCCAGACTTCAATTCCTGTGCCTGCAATCCTTGCCTTTCTTCCTGTCGTTCCTTCGGTAAAGACGATACCTGGGCACCGCTGCATCCTCACTGCCTCAGCAAGCAGTTCATTCGCGACAACAGAAAACTCTTTGCCAGTATCTCTGGCTATTTGTTCAATTTCTTTCAGTGTTTTTTCCTGAACCCTTATGCTTTTCTGAATTGTTGACATAACATCTCCTTAAACAGATTACGTTGTATGACAATATATTACACCGTAGGGCTATTATTGTCAAGGAGTTAAACGGCTAAGGAAAAATCAACGGAGAGAAGGCACAAGTGTCTGGCCTTGAAAATAGAATATAAGACGATAGTCGGAAAGAATGGGGGGAGAATCATTTTTGATGCTGGTCATGTCTAGCCCATATTCATCTTTAAAACTTAATTTTAATGTCAACTGTCTTTGAGCGGCTTTTCTTTAGCGAACAAACAGCCTCGCAGCCTCCAGCAAGTCCTTCACGACATAATCAGTTCCAGATATGGAATTACTATTTGAATCATCTAGGCATCCGTTTCTTATCAATACAGACGTACACCCCGCATTTTTGCCCGCTTGCATATCCACCTCGGAATCGCCAATCATCAGGGATTGGGTTAAATCAATATTGTGTTGTTTTGCAGCATTCAGGAGCATTTTGGGTTTGGGTTTTCTGCAATCGCAGTCGAGTTTGTACTCCTCTACAACTCCTTCTGTGTAATGTGGGCAATAATAGATATCATCGATCTCGACACCCTCATCTTTCAGCATACTCATTAGTTTCTTATGGATAAGCGTTAACCGTTCCTCATCAAAAAATCCCCTGGCTATGCCTGATTGATTCGTAATGACAATAACCAGATAACCAGATTCCTTGAAGAGGCGAATCCCTTCTGCCGCATTGGGTAATAACTTTAGTTGATCGGGAGAACTCAGATAAGGCTCGTGAACGACAATAGTGCCGTCACGATCAAGAAATACGGCCTTGTTCTTGTTCACTTATTTGCTGCCCCAAAAAGTTCTTTTTCGACAATAGAGCACACAATGTGTCCAATGGTGATATGACATTCCTGTATTCGAGGTGTATTGGTTGATGGAATTTTTAAGCAGATGTCGGCAGCACTTCCTAAGAGACCGCCGTCCTTCCCAGTAAATCCGACGGTAATCGCCCCCCTATCCCTTGCAACTTTGACTGCGTCTATGATGCCTTTTGAATTTCCGCTGGTGCTAAAAGCCAGGATAACGTCGCCTCTGTCAGCCAGCGCCTCGACTTGCCTGGCAAAACAGGTATCATAACCAAAGTCGTTTGCAAGAGCGGTTATTACTGAAGTATCGGTTGTTAGGGCAACGGCAGGGAGGGGGCGTCGGTTCATTTTAAACCTTCCGATCAGCTCGCCGGCGATATGCTGGGCATCCGCAGCGCTTCCGCCATTGCCAATGAGATAGATGCGGTGGTTGTTTCTGAATGCATTTACTACCGTATCGGCTATTTTTCTGATTATATCGAGATTGGCCGATACTAATGCCTTTTTGGTATCGATACTTTCCTGTAGTTGTAATTCTATATCGTCCATAAGTAATTCATTTTCCGTTCTAAGAAGTTTGACCAACGGCATCTTTTAATGATTCCGTTTCGCTGTGCCGTTTGATTATTCTGGAAACTATATTGGTGGTTGAAACCCCTTCCACAAAGGGCGCAAA
>VGXX01000353.1 GCA_016873155.1 Planctomycetota bacterium
GGCTCAGCAACCTTAGGTTCCTTTGCCTCACCCTCTTCCTCTTCTTCTTTTTCTTCTGGCATAAACTGGGTATCACGCATGACGAACTCAACAATACCTCTTAAATCACTATCCGTAAATCGGAATTGCGCCATCATGGTATCGGGAAAATGAGTCTTGGTATTTCCAAGCCAGTCATACAACCAGTTCCTGTTAATCTTTGTTGTAATTTCACCCAGGTCCGGCCCTACGCCTACGTTTCCGCCAACACCTTTTATCGGATGACAGATGGTACAACGCGCACGCCCCCAGACACCTTTCCCGTTGTTATAAATCTTATCCATCTTGTCGTATTCATTCTCTGAAAGGTCATCCTCCTTTTTTAACAGAAAGGCATCCCATGTAATCTGTGGCACTTCTTTTTCTTTAAGGCTGCCCAAAAAAACTATAACGGCTTTAATCTCTTCAAAATCCAATCCGAGATTTGGCATCTTGGCATTCGGAACAACCTTTTTTGGGTTGGCAATCCATCTGGAAATCCACTCCACATTTGCCTTAGTGATAATGTTCGCCAACGGAGGGCCGTTTTTAACTCTCTTATAAGGATCTTCGAGTTCAAATGGCAGCGTAGACCATTCTTCCGGAAAACGATATTTCTTATCCAAATCTAAAAACATGGAATCGATTTTTCTTTCCTGTCCAAAGGAAACATTCATAAAAACTGTCCATGGTAGACCTATAATGGCTGTTAAAACCAAAATTTTTAAACCAACTAATGACCTTGACCTCATTAAAAACTCCTTAACAAGATGTTGTTTTTTTACTGTCCTTCTTCTAATTTCGGAGGAAACCTGCGTAATCTTGCAACAAACCACATCTCAATGCTTGCGCCCATAACAATTGCGATCAACACATAAACAAAAACTGTTTTAGGCACCGGTTTTTCAAGCGATACGTAATACCACGATGAAACCGATTTTTGACCGGAGACGTCGCTATTTGAACCATCCCATACCGCAAAGGCAATAGGAATGAGCTTTCCAATTTCAAATTGAATATCTCCTTTTGCATCCTCAGTCTTCAACGTTCTCTTCATAACAACCTTCCACCGCCCATTTTGGTAAATCCCCTTCCCTGTCACATTCTGGCTCTCCGGCGGCTGCGTTACAATATTTTTAAATCCCTTTGCATTCATTTCAATCACTGCGCCAGCCTCTGTTTCAGGCGCCTCGGCAATCAAACCAAACCCTTCGCTCCAGTGAGCCTTCCAGCTCCACAGATTTACCGCTCCGCTGGAATCTCCCATTGCAAAATATGGTTTCTTTAACGATTCGGGAATTTTCGTTGGAAACTGCAGGGACACGGCATCGCGAAAGATTTCTTCCTGTTTATTGGTTGAATCGTCCCATTCGACCAAAAAAGCGATTTCATCCTTATTGTACAAAGCCCTGATCATTACTGCATCAATTGACGGCGCCCAATGTCTGGGACTGGCGATGATTTGCCCTGCCAATGGAACCTCCACCGGCATGGCTTTACTCCAGTTCTCATCTAACGGTTCTATCGGTAATTGTTCACCCTCAGACAACTTTACCTTTACAACCACGTCAGACGCCATATCCTTCGATAAATTTTTCACATAGTGAGCAACATGCCAACGATCTTCATCAGAAAGTTTTTCTAAATAAGACCCCATCGGGGTCTCATTAAACCCGGTTGAAATCGTACGATAAA
>VGXX01000354.1 GCA_016873155.1 Planctomycetota bacterium
TCTAAAATGGCGCTGGGGGTTACTCCCAAAACCGTTGAAAGTTGAAGTTGATTATTGATTTTTGTATGGTAAGAGTATAACAGAAGGCCGATTTTCGCTATGCGAAAATCATTTGCAGAATTTAGGTATAATTATAAGTTAGGCTCTTCAGGAGGACACGATGTTCACGATACAAGTCTCAAAACCCGTCAACGAAGACTTTGATGCAGAACAACTAGAAATGCGTCACGGAGAATGCGGTGGCGGAAAAATAAATCTTCGTTTCGACAGTAGCAATAGTCGTTGGGATCTAACGTGCTTTAGGTGTCATGTAGGGACTTATGTAGTCGTATCGACCTCCGGGTCATCTGCTATTGCTATGACAGCGTTGGATGGGAAGAGGAGAACGATCGAAAAGTATTCTGAGTCATGTGATGACATTGTGGCTGAACAAAGCGCATGAACCGGTCTCAGAGTGCCCTCGCCACATCGACAATGCCTAACCGCAAAACAACAGGGGACTACAGTTTCTCTGTGGTTCTGGCCTAACACTGCATTCGAGTGGGACGCGCCAAAAGCGGCGCGCCCCTCAATTTGAACGTTAGATTAATAAAATGAAAAGCAGAAAACATGATAAATATGTATTTGATGAGGAAGAAATTGAAAAAGAATGCTATCTCATCGCTTCTTGCGTCATGGCAAGTGAACAAATACATTTACTTCAAAGAAAATCTTCAAATTGGGGCATTAAACGGTTTATCATAGAAGAACAATATCTTATTAAAAAACATCTAATTTCTCTCGCAATTAAATTAAGAATGATAGATGATTTAATGAAATCGCATAAACACACTGATTACATTCCCTTTCCAAAAAACAAAACTGGGACAATCGAAGAAATCGATAAGAAAAAAGATTTAACTATTCGTGAAGCTTGCAATAAAATAATCCATGCAAACAATATTGAATTCAAATTTAAATATAACCATCATGGTTCAAAAAAAATTCGCTATTTGGCTCCTGAGATTATACTCCATGGCAAAAAAGGAAAAGTATCTTGGAAAGCAACTGTGAAAATATTACGGTTTGTTGATTTAGCATTAAAGCTATGTATTGTGTACGATGAGTCGTGGGATGTTTCTGCATACTCATAATTTTAACCTAACAAATCACTCCAGCGGACGCGGTGAAACTGAGGAAAAGATGCGGGGGCAAACCTTCATACTTCAATTGACAAGCATGAGAAATAGACAAAATGCAAAACTATGGCAAGGCTATTGCGGATAGAATTTGAAGGGTTGCGATTATTTCAGCTTCCCAACTTCACATTTTCTCAACCTCTGTTTTCCTTCTTTGCGCTCTCTGCGCCTTTGCGGTGAACTTTTACTAGACCCTTTCATACGGATAGAATAGTTTTTTGTATTCATCCTGTGCAAAGCGGTCTGTCATTCCTGCAATATAGTCACAGACTCCCTGATACAGACCCGCTTCTTCTACCCACCTTTGATATTCAGCGGGGAGTTGTTTGGGATTTTTGATAAAGGCGACAAAAAGTTCTTCCAGGAACCGTTTAGCCTTGTCCGACATGCGGGCTACCCGGTAGTGCTGATACACGTTTTTAAAGAGGAATTCCTGCAGTTTCCTTTTTTGTTCAGATAATGCTGGAGAAAAGGACACGATCAGGCCGGGATGCTTTCTGA
>VGXX01000355.1 GCA_016873155.1 Planctomycetota bacterium
TGGTGAGAGACAGAATTGATAGTGATGGTAAAGAAATGGACAACTACTGGACAGTCGATCAGGTGACTCGCTATGACATCACACGGTCGATGACTGCATATGTCAGGTTCGAAAACCTTTTCGATTATGACTACGAAGAGGTAACTGGCTTTGGTTCCCTTGGTTTTACAGCGTACGGAGGACTGGAATTCAAGTTTTAAAAATACGGAAATGTAAGAAGAGCCGTTTATTTAATGGACCTTAAGATAAGGAGGAGCAGCAATATGAAACACTTAAGAAGAATATTAGGCATGTTTGTTATTTTTGTGCTTTTACCCGCAGCGTACGGCGCTAACCAGAACATAACGGTAGAAATCGATTATGGAGGGTTACAGCAAAGCCGTAAAGTAGAGATAGCATGGAAACAGGGTATTACCGCCCTGGAAGCGCTCCAGTCCGTTGCAAAGATCGAAACAAAACAATCTGGTGAATTCATTTTTGTTAATTCTATCGATGGTGTTGAAGGGCAAAGCGGGGACAGGGCGTGGTATTACGACATCAATGGTAAACGCGCAACATCCTTTGCCTATAAATGCATTCTCAATGAAGGAGATCGTATGAGATGGGAATATACTAAAGATGTTTGTTCTCCTAAAGAAAAAGTGAGGTCACAATGAAAAGACTTGTTATTGTCATCCTGGTTGCTTTACTCTCTTTCTCACAACACATTTCATTTGCCCACGAAGGGCATTTTCACGAAGACCATTATCACGATCGTGTTATGAAATACACATGTATCGTGGGAAACTCCATGACATCAAGCGTTGTCAAAGCAATTAAGGCGATCTGGCAAGAGTACCCCTTTCTTAAAAACCAGGTTACATTTGAAATCATAAGCAAAACGGATCTTGAATCGGGATTCAATCCGAAAGAGATTCTGGATTCAAAGCTTATTTTATTTGATGTGCACGGCATCCGTATGTCTACACCTGCTCAATCAGGCTTTGACTCTGAAATATTAAAAGAAGTAATCGACAATGGTGCAACCGTCCTTGCCGTTGGTGAAACAGCCGGATTGGATTCACAATATGCTGCTATAGGCATAACTTACGATAAGGAAATTCGTTCATATTTACGATATGCAAATACTGAAAACTTTAAGAATATGATCCTGCTTTCATTAAAAAAGTATTTGCAATTTTCAGAATCCAAAGCCAATCCCCCTCAAGAAGGGTTGAAGACGGCCTATTACCACTACCAGCAGGAAGGAAGGCTTTTTAAGACATTCGAAGAATATAAGAATTGGTATCGAGAAGCAGGCTACTTTAAAGAAAATGCGGCATGGGTGGCTGTTCTAACGTACTCATCCTTTTATGAACAAGGACAGGCATCGGTAGAGGATGAATTGATCCGCACCATTGAAGGAAAAGGTTTAAATGCCTTCGTAGCATTTGGCTATCCTGAGGATGCTGTTGTTGAGAAATTATTAGTAGATTCCAAAGGGATTCCCAGGGTTTCGGGCATAGTATCTTTTTTATTTCGATTTTCTGATTTCAAGGCTACAGATTCGTTGGGAAAATGTGGGGTACCCGTAATTAATTTGATTACTGTTTATGGAAAGGATGGAAAGACTTGGGAGAACGATCCTGAAGGTTTGAGTTCTTTGGAGGTAAGCTGGCAGTTGGCCAT
>VGXX01000356.1 GCA_016873155.1 Planctomycetota bacterium
AAAAGGAACGAAGTAACACGATTAGGCGTGTATTTGGACCCCTTTGCTGACAAGCTTGTTCTTGTGATTTCCTGCATCATACTTTCCTCCGACCGTATATGGCCGGAACCAAGATTTCCCAATTGGATTCCAACGATTATTGTTTGCAGAGACCTCTTACTTATCTTTGGCACCGTTGCGCTACTCCTTATTACCGGCAAGGTAAATTGCCGGCCAACAATACTGGGTAAGGCGTCAACGTTTCTTCAAATTATTGCTGTCATATCGGTGCTTATTGGAAACCATGTCCCTATACCTGCCCTTGCTGCCATCTGGTGGGTGACCGTTGTTTCCACCTTTGCCTCCGGACTCTTCTATATTTACAGGGGTGTGAAACAATTGTAATTGTCCAGTAGTAGAGACGCACCGCAGTGCGCCTCTACATTAAACAAAATACTTTACATTGCCCACCTTTTTTAATACTATTAATAGAAATTTAAATTAGGCATTGGGTAGCGAATTTTCTTTTTTATACACCGAAACAATATGTAGGGGCAGGTTTCAAACCTGCCCCTACTTTGAAATTTCTGTACATTAAATTATGAGAGGTGTTTTTGATGCGATTTAACACAATACAAGAGGTCGTAGAGGATCTGAAACAAGGCAAAATGATCATTTTGGTCGATGATGCGAACCGTGAAAACGAGGGGGACATTACCATTGCTGCCGAAAAGGTAACTCCGGAGGCAATCAATTTTATGCTTACTCACGCACGGGGCATTCTATGCCTTTCAATTAATCCCGAACGGGCGGAAGCGCTTGAACTTTATCCAATGGTATCCCATAACACATCAAACTTTCAGACGCCCTTTACCGTTTCCATTGATGCACGGGACGGGATCACTACGGGCGTTTCTTCTAAAGACCGGGCTACAACGATATTAGCTGCTATTGACGATAAGACAAAACCGGAAGACCTTGTCAGGCCTGGCCATATTTTTCCTTTAAAGGCGCAGAGAGGGGGGGTGCTGGTCAGGACTGGACACACAGAAGGCGCGGTAGACCTGGCGCGCATTGCAGGACTCAAACCTGCCGCGGTTATCTGTGAGATTATGACAGAAGACGGGAATATGGCAAAACTTCCGGAACTCAGAAAGTTCGCCGAAAAGCATCATCTCAAAGTCTGCACCATTGCAGATATTATTAAATACCGACACGAACAGGAACGATTGATTGAAAAGCGGGTTACCGTAAAATTGCCCACGCTCTATGGGAATTTTACCCTTCATCTGTACCGTTCCTTCGTTGATGACTACCTCCACCTTGCCCTTTGTTTGGGCATTGGCAGTGAGAGCGGAAATAGTCCGTCTCCGCTGCATAATGAACCGGTGCTGGTGAGGGTGCATGATGAATGTCTGACCGGCGACATCTTTGGCTCTCTTCGCTGTGACTGCGGGGAGCAGCTCCACAGCGCCCTTCGGGTCATACAAAAGGAAGGAAAGGGTGTGCTGCTTTATATGCGGCAGGAGGGTCGGGGTATCGGTCTGGAGAACAAACTGCATGCATATTTGTTACAGGAAAAGGGATTGGATACTGTCGAGGCAAATGAAAAGCTCGGATTCCCTGCCGATAAACGCGATTACGGCATTGGCGCCC
>VGXX01000357.1 GCA_016873155.1 Planctomycetota bacterium
TTATCTCTCAACCTGTCGAAAACAAGGGGTAAGTTCAAGCCTTGCTTTAAAGATGCTATTTCGAGGTGAATTGCCTGATTTTGTTTGCTCTTAGCGGTAGCGGGTAAAAATACGATGAGTAATTACAGATTTTTTTGAATTTGCCCACGAGGCTAAAAATACGAGGGAACTGAAGGAGATGATAAGTAATTTGCTGAAAGAGGCAGACGAGGAACGGCTACGGCTGGCCGTGAAAATTCTGAGGGCATTGGTGAGATGAAGATGTATGGTTGCAATACGATAAAAGCACAAGGCATTGCGGTCTTTACCTGATATAGCATTATCATAAAAAGCGAAATACCCGCCTGGATACCCCGTAATGATCACATTTTCGAGAGCCGCGATTTGTCTAATTTTATTAAGTAAAGAAAAAACAAATATATTCTTGACAAAACATTATAATGTAGTTACATAGTAATTATGACAGATATATCCTTTGAATGGGATGCAGGTAAAAACTCTTTAAACAAGAAGAAACATGGAGTGTCTTTTGAAGAAGCTCAAACAGTATTTTCTGATGAGAATGCTTTGCTTCTTCATGATCCATACCATTCAAAGGGGGAAGATAGGTTTATACTTCTTGGTTTGAGTTCCAGCCTTCGCATTTTGGTTGTCTGTCATTGTTATCGAAAGAACGATGAGGTAATAAGAATAATATCTGCACGTAAAGCAACCCGTTCAGAACAAAAACAATATTGGAAAAGGTGGTGAAAACATGAGAATGGAATATGATTTTTCAAAAGCCAAAAAAAATCCTTATGCCAGTCGCCTTAAGCGACAGGTTACAATCAGGCTTGATGAAGAAACAATAAGGTATTTCAAAAAACTTTCGGAGGAAGCGGAAATACCATATCAAACCTTAATCAATCTCTATTTGCGAGATTGTGCCGCATCAAACCGAAAACTTTCTTTGCAATGGAAAGTGGCTTAATAATTAATAGGGCAGAGGACTATCCGAGTAACGGGGCTATACCTTAATTAGTGATTTAATTTCTTCTAATCATTTATTAATTTCATCTTCCTTAGACGTCTTTGACTTCCTTTAATCAGCAAATTTCTGCCTCAGATAAATTTTTAAGATTTTGTTCCAGCTTCTTTAACGTCTCTATTTCTCCTGCCCACCTGATATACTCAAAATCATCCCCAACTTCCCCAGATAAATATTTTTTATAAAATGTTTCGCTATCCATCTTGAATTTATCTTCGTAATTTCTTAGGTTTTCCTTTGCCTTTTTGAGTCCAATCATAATGAGCTTTATCTCATTTTCCAGTGCGCCTTTTACAAGCGTTCTTAATTCTTCAGGACCTTCAGGTTTTATAATTATCTTTGACATAACTATCCCCCTATAGTATTACCTTGTAGAAACTTCTTTTTTGTGTGAGTTTTTTAACACCCCCCTGTGTCCCCCCTTGCAAAGCTTACAGTTGGACAATTTTTTGCTGGACAAGATGAGACACAGATGTCATACTATGAAGTATGATGCCACACGTGAGCAAAAAGGAAGGAGAATGGAACGGGGGAGAAACAAGAGAGGAGAGATACCA
>VGXX01000358.1 GCA_016873155.1 Planctomycetota bacterium
AACTTCCCCCAAACAGCCTGGATATTGCCATTCTCCTGAGTACGTACCATGAAATAGCACAGCCCATCGATTTCATGAAAAAAATTAAGCTGGCTTTAAAACCACAAGGAAAACTGGCAATCCTTGAATTCAGTGACGAAAGTCCCATCGGTCCTCCCATACAGGTTCGACTGCCAGAGGATCTGGTTATCACTGAGCTAAAAGAGGCTGGGTTTACATTATCAGAAAGGCATACATTCATCCTGCCGTATCAATATTTTTTAGTCTTTAGTCCAGATACATAGGGGTTGAAGATTTTCAGCCCTTACATGAACAAAGGAGAAATTAATTACCATGAAATTGGTTAGCCGAAAGAGTATGTTTTTTTATATCATGTGCGCTGGCATTCTATTTATGAATTCCTGCGCACAAACCCCTCCTTATGAGGAAGCGATAAAAATTATCGTGACACCTCACAAGCTCAGTGTCTGTTCGGGTTCCGAAGATAAAGTATTTGTTAAATTACTGGATAAGCAGGGAGGACCGCTCTTTGGTGTGGAAGTCAAAGCCGTAAGCACATCCCCGACCGTTGCAACCATCACACCGGGTGCATTAACGGATGCAACCGGCAAGACAACATTTACCGTAAAAGGCATTTCCCCCGGCGCCACCACTATCGTCCTTTCTGTTGCAGGGCAAAAGGCAACCATGGAAGTTATCTTCATAGAACATTAGCCGGTAAAACAATGGCTAATGGTACTCATGAAGATTTGGAATATGGAACAAAGGTTGCTTCCTATTAACCTGTGCAAAATGGCATAATCTGGAAGTTACGGCTGCCAGATATCTCTGAAACCCTTTAGATAGTTGAAAATTTCCCTGTAGACATCACAAAAGGAAAGGTATTTTTGTAAAATGGAAAATCTCATTATGATGAAAAAAATAGCATTATTTTCTCTTTCAATGTTGTGTATTTGGACATTGAATGCCAATTATACCATTGCAGGACATACGAGCCTGAATATCGATATAAATAAAGAATTCAAAAACGCAAGAGAACTTTATGATCGAAGAGAAAACCGTGAAAGTCTCAAATCAGCCATAGAGATATACCAAAATGTTTTAAGGCAAATCCCCGACAACAGCGAAAACTGCGACAAAAAAAAGGCAGAGGTACTGATTGAGCTATCCAAGTGTTATTTCAAAATGGCCGAATACCATGCAACGTCTAACGATGAAAAGGCTGCGTGGTTTGAAAAAGGAGAAGTGTACGGAAGGGAAGCGATCTCGCGGGATCCCCAAAACGTAGGCGGATATTACTGGATGGCGCAAAACCTTGGCAAACACGGCAGCATCAGCAAACTCTACTTTTTGAATAAAAAAAGCGACTTTGAAGAAGCTCTGAGAAAGGCGGAAACGCTGGATAATCCCCAAAAACCTTATGACTACTCCGGCATTAACAGGACATTGGCCGCATATTATACCCCGCGATTCATGTGGGGAAACCTCGACAAGGCGCTGGAATACGCAAAAAAAATGGAAGACAGCCCAAGATACCTCAACAACCTGTC
>VGXX01000359.1 GCA_016873155.1 Planctomycetota bacterium
CCTTTATGACGTTAAAGCCACTTTTGTGTAAAAGTAAAACTACACCTATAGCGATAGCCGGAATACAGAGGCATTGTCCAATGCTTAACGGTAATTCTGCATCGTAGGAAGCCTGACGTGTTTTCAGGAATTCCAGGCAAAACCGCGTTGTGGATAGAACCACCAAAAACAACCCCAACAGAACCCCATGCTGTAACGTGGTATTTCTCTTCTGGTAGACGTTTAGCAGCAACAAGAAAATCAGTCCGTATGAAATAGCCTCATATACCTGGACGGGGTGTCTCGGCTGTAAATCGACGCGGAGAAATACGAATGCCCATGGTACTGTAGTGGGAACCCCGATGATCTCGGAGTTGAATAGATTTCCTATGCGTATAAAGCAACCACTCAACGTCACCGGGATAGCAGTCCTGTCTAACAACCACAAAAAAGATTGACTGTGTTGCCTGCGTGCATAAAAATACAGAACAGTCAAGATACCGATCCCTCCACCATGGCTCGACAGCCCGCCCTCCCAGATTTTTATAATTTCAAATGGGTGGCTAAAATAATATTCAGGGTTATAAAAGAGACAATATCCCATGCGTGCCCCAACCACACTGCCGAGGATCGCATAACAGAACAGCCGGTCTAAGTCCTTTTTCGGCTTATTTTCCCGCCGAAATATCCAGTACATGATCCACAAACCTAGCAAGAATGAGAGTGCGAAAAATATACCATACCAACGCACGGTGAAGGGGCCAAGACTGAACAGTTCAGGACTCACATCCCAATGCATATTCAAGATCCTCATAAAGTGTGAATTTTAAACTTATATACGGAATACATTCCATCGCTTGTCCCTGATCAGTAACCAATTCTGTAAGTTATGAGTTATCCGCGAAGCGCAGACACAATCTGATGAATGTTGTAATCAAAAAGGGCAATATAATCATCCACTCCCTTTATACCCCAAACCATAATCGGCAAAATAACAAGCTTTGCCCCCGTATGGCTTGCAACAAATTCGGGTGTTTTACGCTCCCTAAACGGTTCGATAATAACCAGCTTAACTCCCTCATTATTCATCATGGGAATAAGGTTGTTGATATGAGTAGGGGAAGGAGGAATACCCGGTTTTGGCTCAAGCGTCCCTACCACATTCAGATTAAATCGTTTTGCAAAATAAGAAAACGTCTTGTGATAGGAGACCACCTTTAAGCCACGAAAGGGTTCCAGCATCTTTTGCCATTCAGACAATTTCGTTTCTAATCGCTTCGTAAAATCTACTAAATTTTCCTTATAATAGTTACCATTTGCCGCATCAATTTGACATAATTGTTCGCAGATTCGCGTTGCAACGATCTTTCCATTTAAAGGATCCAGCATATAGTGAGGGTTTCCCATGGGATGGACATCCCCCATGGAGCGGTCCATAGAAGGATCGGGAATTTCCAGAGGAGAAATTGCGTTGGACGCAAGAAGATATCCCGCTTTTCCAACGAGTATCCTGGGATTTCTTGCGCTCAAAACGAGGTTTGG
>VGXX01000360.1 GCA_016873155.1 Planctomycetota bacterium
AGGCCTTTTGAACGATATAGAAACATTAAAAAAGAACTTGTATCTGGCGATCGAATCGATTCCGGATGCACAGTTAAAAACGAGGAGCCGTCGGGTTTTGTGCGATGAAATCTGCGGCAAGTTGGATTCCGCATACATTTCTTATTTAAAAGAGGTGTTGTGCGAAACGAAAGACGGGCAGTCCTGGTATTCTTTTATTAAAGAAGCCGATGGATTAAAGATAAAATTTATTGCCTTAAATTCCTCGTTGCCTGATGACGAAGAACAGTTTCAATGGTTTTTGAATGAATTAAATCAGTTCAGCGGGCCGAAAATTATTTTTGTACACTATCCGCAGTATTCGATCGGGTTTCATGGGTGCCTGGACATGATGGACAACAAATCAAAGGCATCGAGGTTTCGGGATCGGTATGCAAAGATTTTCAACAACGCGGCCAATAATATTGTCCTGGTCATCAGCGGACATGAACATAATTACCAACGGATTTGCAAAACAGATCAAACAGGCAGTATGCAACTACCTCTATACATTGTTTCAGGCGGCGGTGGCGCTGATTTGACAGGTCAGGCTGCATGCGACACTTCTCAGATACCCATGGATGGATTCCGGTGCTTAGGGCTTATTACCGCATATCAATTCATAGATATCGTTGCAAATACGGACGACAAAGACAGTTTAATCCTCACATGTAAAGTAATAGGTCTGCAATGTGATTTAACCGATGGACTGCCTGACGACGATACCTTTGAAAGGCAATTTGTAAAAGATCGTCTGGAATTAATTGACGATTTTACTCTGAACTGGGAAAAGCAAAAGTAGTTATTTTGGATATCAAAAATATTCGTTTTCAATTTAGTTTTTTGAAAAATTCCCAACAATAACAATGCAACTCAAGACCTTCATCCTCCATTTCATACTCGGCGGCACAATCGTAAGTGTGGTAACCTTTCTGGGTTCGCAAGGAAAAGGCATGCTTGCCGCCTTTGTGGCGACCTTTCCCACCATGACGGCGCTCACCTTTGCCCTCCTTTACAACAAGGCAGGACAAGTTGCTACCGTAAATTATGCAAAGGGTTTGCTCTTTATGACGCCGCCGTGGATTATCTATGTTCTATGCTTAATTTTCCTCTTACCCAGGTGGGGATTTGTGAAGTCGCTTACTGTCGGTGTGCTGACCTATATGATTCTTGCAGGGATTGTCAGTGTAGTTATGAAACATCTGGGGCGGGGATAATAAACGATGGTGAAGGAATGCCATGTTGTAATTCCCGTGAGGTTTCTCCTTATAATTGTGTTGACATGGCAAATTAACAGTATTATCTTTACAGCATACATTCAACAAATCACTGTATTAACGCGATAGAAAATATCAATATGTATTATTTAAGATGGGGTGACTCTTTTGACTTCGTAAACCAGTTCGTTCTACAGCACAACAATTGATAAGAATGAGCATAACACTCGATTTTATTCGTAATGAATAAATGATTGTAGTAATGGAGGTATTGACTTATGGTA
>VGXX01000361.1 GCA_016873155.1 Planctomycetota bacterium
CGTAGGGCCGGACCTGGGTGAAATTACAACAAAGATTAACAGGAACTGGTTGTATGACTGGCTTGGTAATACCAAGACTCATTTTCCCGACACCATGATGGCGCAATTCCGATTTACGGATAGTGATTTAAGAGGTATTGTTGAGTTCGTCATGCGTGATACCCAGTTTATGCCAGAAGAAAAAGAAGAAGAGGAAGAGGGTGAGGCAAAGGAACCTAAGGTTGCTGAGCCTGAAGTTCAAATATTAACTGAAAAAGAATTTAATAATATCAGAAAAGATACTGCCCTAGTTGAAAAAGGCAGGGATATTGTTGAAAAGTCGAGATGTTTTGTGTGTCATGATATAAAAGGAATCACTGAGCTCATGCCTGTGATAGAGAAAAAACGTGACGGGCTGGCAGGGTTCGAAAAGCTTTTATACGAAATACGCTGTTTGAGCTGTCATCGTATACAGAATAAAGGCGGCACCTATGCGCCCAATTTAACAATTACCGGCAGTAAGATTCATATGAGTTGGGAGAAGGAGTTTTTGCAAGCGCCTGATATTATCCGTCCGCTTAGCCAGCAAATGCCCAAGTTTAATTTAACGGAAGAAGATGCAAAAGCTGCGATAGAGTATATTGAAAAGAATCTTCATACAAAAGAGCCACTTTCTAACCCATTCGAGGGTGGTGCGCCTCCGGCAGATGTTGTAGCTGCGGGAGAAAAACTTTTTTACGAAAAGGGATGTAATACCTGTCATGCGGAAGGAACCAAGGGCGGGGGCGTTGTTGGCCCTAACCTTCAAACGGTGGGAGACCGGTTGCAGCCCGCGTACATACTCTATCATTTAAAAAACCCGCAACAGGCAAATCCGCAGGCTGTAGAACCAAACTTTGGGCTTTCAGACGATGAATTAAAATCACTGGTGGGGTTCCTGGCTGACCATGTGCAGAAAAAAGAGGGAAATAAATAATGGGATATTTTTCTATCGGTAAAAAAATTATAATTTTAAGTTCTTTTGTTCTCATAAGTTCAATCGGTGGTGTTGCTGTTGCGAAGGACTTCGATACTTCTCCGCGCGACCAGGCATTTTTGCTGTCTCCTAAAAAGACGTTTGAATACTATTGTTCGCCGTGTCACGGGGCGAAAGGTAAAGGAGACGGGACCTTTTTTACGATTGATTTGAAGCCAAAGCCTCGAAACTTCCTTGATACGGAATACATGAAAAAAAGGACGGATGACCAATTGATAAAGTCCATTACGGACGGATCGAAATCGGTGGATAAATCTAATCTTTGCCCTCCCTGGGGAAAAACACTTACAGAAAAAAGAATTAAGGAACTGGTTGCTTTCATACGGAATCTTTCAACGCAGGAAGCTGAAAAGCCGGTAGTTGCAGCAAAAGAAGCAGTTGTTGAAGTTAAGGCGTCCGGTGCGTTTAAATCATCGGTGCGTTGGTTATTTCTTGTTGTGATTACCCTGGCTTTGGCAATCGGCGCTATTGGTGAATGGAAGAAGCTCAGGAAGGAATCGT
>VGXX01000362.1 GCA_016873155.1 Planctomycetota bacterium
TTACGCAAAGTTTGGAGCATTGAGTTTTTTGTCATTTGAAATTGTTTCGTATTTCGATATTCGTATTTCGAATTTGGTTGCGGCCAAAGGCCGCGCCAGGAAATCTGTGGTTTCAGTAAACTTATGAAAAATAGCTCCATCATGATACAGGGTACGGGTTCCCACGTAGGCAAGAGTATTCTCGTCTGCGCCCTGTGCCGTATTTTGAAACAGGACGGTTACAAAGTTGCGCCTTTTAAGGCACAGAACATGGCATTAAATTCCTTTGTAACCAGGGACGGGAAAGAGATGGGGCGGGCGCAGGTAACACAGGCAGAAGCCGCTGGAATCGAGCCAACAGTGGAGATGAATCCCATACTCCTGAAACCCACAGGTGACTGCGGTTCCCAGGTGGTTGTTATGGGTAAACCCATAGGTAATATGACGGCCAAAGAATATTACCAAAAGAAGGCTGGTTTCGTTTCCATCATAAAAGATGCTTACGATACGTTAAAAAGCCAATTTGACATTATTGTTATTGAAGGGGCTGGCAGCCCCGCCGAGATAAATCTGAAGGATGGCGATATCGTCAATATGGGCATGGCAGAGATGGCGTCGGCACCGGTGTTGCTGGTGACAGATATTGACCGGGGCGGCGCCTTTGCCTGGATTGTGGGTACATTGGAATTGTTAACTACGAGCGAGAGGGACAGGGTAAAGGGTATTGTGTTTAATAAATTCCGCGGGGACAAAAGTATACTAAAACCGGGGCTGGATATGCTTGAAAACCGCATAAATAAGCCTGTTGTAGGGGTAATCCCTTATATGCACAACCTGAGTATTGATGACGAAGATTCCGTTTCGCTTGAGTACATCGGCAGTAAGCATACGCGATTCCAGGACGCTGAGGAACTGAGATTGAATCCAAAAATTCTCTCCGATCTTCATCCTTCATCCTTCATCCCTCAGCCTTTTATTGATATCGTTGTCATCAAACTGCCCCGTATATCAAATTTCACCGACTTCAATACATTTGCCCACGAAAAAGACGTGAGTGTGAGGTTTGTTGATAAGGCTGAAAATATTGGTAAACCGGACTTGCTGATTATCCCTGGCACTAAAAATACTATTGGTGACTTAACGTTTCTCAAGGAAAGAGGCATTTTTGGAGAAATCATGGAACTGTCAAGACAGGGAACCATGACTATTGGTGTTTGTGGTGGATACCAGATGCTGGGAAGGCAGATTAACGACCCCCATCATGTAGAATCGTCAAAAGATAGTATTCAGGGTTTAGGTTTACTGGAGACCGTGACTACCTTTTCCAGAGAAAAGCAGACATATCAGGTAAAGGCACGTATGCTCGAACAGGAGCATTTGTTTCCTGTAGATAATGAGCTCGTGGGCTATGAAATCCACATGGGGGAAACAACATACAACAGTCATAATTCTGTCAGGCCGTTTGTAAGGATTACAGAACGTGCGGGAGAAATGGTAGATATATTGGATGGATGTGTTTCT